>JAKSTL010000064.1 GCA_024402595.1 Treponema sp.
TAGCCTTTCTGGGTGACGGTTCACGATATCCAAATGTATCATGCATCGGAGCTGCAACAGGACTTGTTCCCAAACTTGATATGTCCAGTACGGTTTGTCGTTTAGGTCATATTACAAAATGTGGAAATCCTGGACTGCGATCTTTACTGATTTTCGCCGCATGGTCGCACGTAAGATCAAATGGAGGCGGTTCTATAAAGGATAAATTTATTTATATGACTACAGTACAAAGTAAATCAAAGAAAATTGCTATTGTAGCTGCAGCAAGAAAGTTGGCTGAGCTGATGTACACTCTGCTAAAAAATGGTACATCTTATGAAAAAAGGACTTCTCCTGACATTAGTAAATTAGCAGAAGAAGCCCTTTCATATGCATCGTAAATTATTGGGGTCAGGAGCTCCCATGGCATTGACAAATATCATAGGAGTTCAGGATGATGCTATACTGCGAACTTCTTGGACATCCACATTTAATAGCGGGAGAAAGATTTTACTTTTTGCTACTGTTTTTTTTATAACAATCAGCATGTAACAATCGAGCAAAAATCAAAGAATAATTTAGAAAAAAAACGAAAATATTTTTTGTCTCAGCAAAAGAAGAGATTTTAAACTAGACTTTTTTATTATAAAACATAAATATATTTGCAAAATAAATAATTTGAAAAATAAAAAAAGCCAACAGACAATACAAGAAACTTTACAATAATTAAAAATCTGGTTATAAAGTCATTCAATCCAAAACTAGATGTTATTAATATTCTTGATATAAACAGTATCCAAAAGCTAAAAAATTATGGCTTAATATATGTTAGCAAACTTCAACCAAACGAAACCATCGGAAAACTCGTAGAAGTAATGTCCTCTGAAGGCGAATATGTAACAGATCCTTCCAAATGAACAATTTTGTGTGGGAGAAAATAATAAATAAATTGATGACAATTTAAATCAGTAATGTTTGATTCTGACAAAGATTTTATACTTACTTTATAATTATAATGAATAAGCCTTGGATGATTGTAATAAATTAAACTATAATAAATATATCCATTTTAAAAAGGGGAGTTACTATGCTAAAAAAGTCACAGTCCAAAATCTCTTTAATAATATCAGTGTTTTTAGCAGTAATAATCGTAAATATTTTTACAGGTTGCCAAATACAGGCAAAAGAAACAGTCTCTTTGTCGTCCATAGAGATTACCGCCTTTCCAGACAAAACAGTTTTCCACGAAGGTGAGGTTCTTGATCTTAAAGGCCTTGAAGTAACAGCAAACTATTCAAACGGAACTTCTGCCATAATTACAGATTATACAACTAATCCCCAAAAAGCCAGCATTCTTGCAGGTGTCGGTAATAAGACCGTAACGGTAAGCTATAAAGATAAAACAGCAAGCTTTACAATTAAAGTTGAACCAAAGCTGCCGGATGCACCAGTTCTTACAGGCATTCGTATTACAAAAGAGCCTTTGAAAAACACATATTTTATAGGTGAAACTCTGGAACTTTCAGGGCTGGAAATAACAGCAGATTATTCAGACGGTGGTAGCAGTAGTGCCAGTGTATGGACTTCAACACCGGCCGAAGGTTCTGTTTTAGGCAGAAGCGGTGAAGTTCTTATAACAATTCTTCACGGAGGATTTTCAGTTTCCTATACAATAAATGTTCAGAAAATCCCTGCAAAACAATTTTTCTGGGGAACCTGGGTTAGAATGGACAATGGCGACCAGTACGAAGTTCTGCAGGATAAGGTTGTTTATAATGGAATGGATTACGATATAACCGCATCTTCCGAAAACGAAATAACAGTTTCCACACTTGGAACCTTTACAAAGCAGTCGGACAGTGTAATCCAGAACGGAAGCATTCCATATTTCAGAAACGGTGGAGCAAATCTGGACTACAGCCTGAAACTTGTAGGCTTTAATGCCCGAGCCGCCGCCAGTTCAATTGGTGGAATAAAAGGAAAAGCTCAGTCACAGAAATACAGTTCCTTCGAAAATGAATCAGAAAGTAATGAAGATGGAGTGATTTCATTTGTAGCACCAACCTCCAACGACATACAGACAGTAACCATTCAGAACGGAAGTGATTTGGTTGTCATTCCAGACCTGAAAATAAGTAACAGGGGCGACTATATGGGAACTGTGGCTCTTGTAGGCGAAGATGATTACAACCTAAAGATAACAGGTACTATCAGCGAAGACCAGAAAGATGACGGTTACCTTTACGGAAACAATGCAAAAACATACGAAATGGAACTGACAATTACTAACATTAGTAAAAATCAGTGTGAATCATCTGTCTGCATAATAGAATCTGAAGATAAAAACCTGTTTATAGAATCAACCAATGGAACAAACCTTAGAGCTTTTGCAATCTCAACACTTAATGGCGGGGCAACAAAACCTGTAAAACTGCGAGTTTCCTATGGAGAATTAACAGATTCATATATCGATACAGGTATAAAAGTTACCTTAAGAAACCTGTCTGGGGAAAGATGGGAAGACTACATACCTCTGCGATTTTTTAAAGGCTTAATTCCAATAACCATAGCCTCATTAAGTCCAGAAAAAAATGATGACGCCGCATTGAACGGATTCGTAATATATCCGGATGGAAACAACCAGTTCTTTGCAGTCAAAAACAGAACAAATAAAATCATTTTTGTGCCATCTTTTGGAAAAAACGACAAATATATGATGGTATTCAGTGGAGCTACAGTAACTTCACAACTTTCAGACAGTACAGAAATGTTCTATTCAGTTTTACCGGGCAGTATCGAAGCAAAAAAAATTGAGCTGGACAATATAGATGGAGATACTTTATTTAGTTACATGAACTTCGGCGGAAATAATGCGACAGAAGACACAGCTTTTGATGTAAATGAGCCCTTCATTTCTTATTTGAGCGAAGGCGAAGTTGATTATTATACCATTACTGCCGACGGAGACGAGTTCTATGCTCCAGGGGCAAAATCATTCTACAGCTTAAGCTATGAATCAAAATATGGAAATGTTCCAACTTCAATCTATTTGCCGGAAGATTCAATACTTGGCTCAGATAAACTGCCTGTACTGGAAGCAGAAGGAATGAACTTTCTGGGCTGGTATGATGGTTCAACAAAAGTTCAGAATGGTTACAGGGTAACAAAAGACACAACTCTTACCGCAAAATGGGAAGAAACCCTTTACAGCATTACATATCACCTGAATGGTGGAAAAAACTCCAGCTTAAACCCATCAGTTTATACAATAAACACAGAAACAGTTAGTTTTGCAGAACCAACCAGAAATGGAGCAGTTTTTGAAGGCTGGTTTACAGCAGAAGATTTTACAGGAAATCCTGTGCTGAGCGTAGAAAAAGGTTCTGTAGGAAATATAAATCTTTATGCAAAATGGAAGCTTACAGAATACACCATTACCTTTAATGTAAACGGGGGAACGCTTGAAAATCCTGTGGCCGCTTACACTGTAGAGACAGATACAATCACATTACCAGTACCAACAAAAGATGGCTACGCATTTGCAGGCTGGTATTTAAACGAAACTTTCTCTGGGTTAAATCAAACTTCCATTACAAAAGGAACAGTAGGAAACAAAATCTATTACGCAAAATGGCTTAAAAAATGTACAGTAAGCTATCAAAGTGACTATGGAACGGTACCTGCACAAAAAATCATAGGCGAAGGGGAACAATTAACTGCCGAATATCTTACAGAACTTTCTGCCGACGGTTATTTCTTTGGCGGATGGTATTATGGAACAACACAGGTAACAGCAAACTCATTAAGTGTAACAGAAGATATAACATTGACTGCCCATTGGACAGTTAAGTGTACAGTATCTTATGTAACAGATTATGGTACTACACCAGAAACAGTTTATATTGGATTAGGTACAACATTAGATTCAACTTATTTACCAACTCTTACGGAAAAAGGATGGATTTTCAAAGGGTGGTACAGTGACAGTTCTTACTCAACAAAAATTGAAACTGGGTATAAATTAAACGACTCTCTTACTCTTTACGGTGGATGGGAGGATGCTTCTTCTATTTGGAAAAAAGATTTAGTCCTAGTAGAAGGAAACGGAACCATAGGAACTTTCTGGATGAGCAAATATGAAACTACACAGAAACTGTATACACAAATAATGGGAATAAACCCGAGTTATTTTGCATCAAACCCTGCAAGTGGAGAAACACATGAACTTAGACCAGTAGAAAGAGTAAGCTGGTATGATGCAATTTACTTCTGCAACAAATACAGTGAAAGCAAAGGATTGACACCTTGTTACAGTGTGAATGGAAGTACAGATATAACACAATGGGGATACATACCACATAAGGAAAACTCCATAAATGGAACTATAGAATGTAATTTTGATGCCGATGGATATAGACTTCCTACTGAGGCAGAATGGGAATATGCGGCCAAAGGAGGAAAAAATCATGACAGTTATACCTTCAGTGGAAGTAATTTGATGAGCGAAGTTGGTTGGTATGGGACTAATAGTAACTCCCGAACCCATGAAGTAGGATTAAAAAAGGCTAATTCACTTGGAATATATGACATGAGCGGAAATGTATGGGAGTGGTGCTGGGATTTCCACCCGCACAGCGGCAGGCTCCGGTATTACCGTGGCGGCGGCCTTAGCAGCGACGACTACTTCTGCAAGGTTTCCTACAGAAACGACCACGACGCCGAAAGCCAGGACTACTACATTGGTTTTCGTATTGTCTGTACATACTCTGATTTAGAGAATACAACAGGTACAAATAATAATGATAATAATGGGGTGTTTGCAATCAACAATAAAGATTTAATTCTTGTAGAAGGAAACGGAACTATAGACACTTTTTGGATGAGTAAATATGAAACTACACAGAAACTGTATACACAAATAATTGGAAGCAATCCAAGTTCTTATAATTCAAGTCCTGCAAGTGGGGAATCACAAGAACTCAGACCTGTGGAAAGAGTAAGTTGGTATGATGCAATATATTTCTGCAACAAATACAGTGAAATTATGGGGCTTACACCTTGTTACAGTGTAAATGGAAGCACAGATATAACCACATGGAATTATACACCAGATAATCGGAATTACATACAGGGAAGTATTAGTTGTGATTTTAGGGCTACCGGATACAGATTACCAACATTAGCAGAATGGCAGTATGCAGCAAGAGGTGGAAAAAATAATAATAGTTATATCTATAGTGGAAGTAATAATTTAGATGAAGTAGGTTGGTATGAAAATAACAGTGGAAATAAAACGCATGAGGTAGGATTAAAAAAGGCGAATACTCTTGGAATATTTGACATGAGTGGAAATGTTGTGGAGTGGTTGTGGGATGTTGCACCGGGCTACACTAGTTCCTACCGTTGTAAATATGGTGGTAGCAAGTATGACAGTGATTTCTACTGTGAGATAGATTTTAGGAACCATGGCAGTGCAGATTTTGGTAATGGTAATACAGGCTTCCGCGTTGTTTGTTCTGCTTTTAACTAACAGGAACTGAACTGTGGAAACGAGGAGAGAGGCTTTCTGAGAAGTAAGATTTATGTGGTGATAAGTGTCCGAAATGACCGTTGTAGTAAATGTAATGATTTTGAGAGCTGGTTTCTTTGCTTATTGAAGAACTCAACTATCGCTTGACTTACTTATGGGACAGCCCCTCTGAATTTATTAAGACTTCAAATAGATTTAGTGTGAGATTCTGAAACTTGTTTAGGATGGCAATATGATACATTTTCAAAAAAATTGCACTTGCGAAGGCGTGGAAGGGCCGCGGAGCGGGTCTGGAGCCTTTGAAAGGCGGAAGACTGGCCGTAGGTAAACCCTGGAAGGCCGTTAGGTGGTTTTGAAGAACGCTTTGTGGTTTTGGTTGAGGGTGGGGAACTATTTTGGTCGCCCGAAGTTATGAAAAAAAATACATTTTTATTATAGATATGTTACAATTAAATTTCATAGGTCAATTGTAATGAAAAAATTTCTTGTTGTTCTGTTTATATTTGTAAATGTAATGGCTTTGTGGGCAAAAGGTTCTAAAAAGCCTGAATGGTTAAAAAATTTTCGAAGTGTATTTCCTGATGATAAATATTTAGCTGCTCAAGGTGAAGGCGAGTCGGAAGATGTGGCAAGGATAAATGCTACGGGAATGATTTCGCGATATTTTTCTTCTCTTTACTCTTCTGATGAAGAAGCAAAGGTTCATACGAAGGAAAGTTCATTGGGTGAGGTGGAAGAACGGCGTTTAACAAAATCTGAACAAAAATTGGAATCTAATGTCAGTTTGTTTGGGCTGGAATTCACGGAGCCATATTATTTGAAATCTGAACAAAAATGGTTTTGTGTTGCTTATATCAATAAAGAAAAGGCGTGGAATCAGTTTCAGCCGCAAGTGGAAGTAATCAAAAACTCATTTGATATTTATTATAAAAACTTTGAGGAAGAAAGTGAGCCTCTTTTAAAAATTCTTTTGGCAGAAAATCTTTTGGCTGTGGGAAAGGATTTAATTTCACATCTTTATTATATTCGAGTTCTTAATCAGGAAAAGGAAAAATCTTATCACTATGAATTAGATAAAATATCTAACATTCCAATTGCGCTGGAAAAAGCAAGGAAGGAGTGTAGAGTTTTTATTGAATCGGAAGATTATAATCGAATAATTTCTTCTATTTTATCTGAAACTTTAGAGGATTTTCATTTTAATGTTGTAAGGGATAAATCTAAGGCTAATTATACGGCTTTTGTTGCTGTTGATGATGCTGTTTTTGGAAGTGATCCCTATGCTATTAAACCCGCAATTACTGTCAATATTGAAGATAAGAATGGGGTTATTTGTTATTCTAAATCTTTTAAGGCGGAAGAAAGAACTTTGTCTTTTACTATAAATGGGGCTAGAGAAAAGGCTTATCCCGTAGTTGGGGAACAGATGAAGAAGGAAATTTTAAAGGATTTTAGTTTCTTTTCTTTGGCGAATCAATTGGATAAGTTGGTTTCTGATAATTTTTCTTATGGGGATGAAAAAAACTTAGAAGATTCTATATTAAGTAGTTATTTAAAGGATTAAAAAATGTTTGTGAGTAAGTTTGCGGTTGGAATAGTTTCTATATTGGCTCCTTTTTTGTTTAAAGGATGTTTGCCTTCTAATTCGGATTCGAAAGTGTATAATCCTGACCCTGTGGTTATTGATTGGAGTTACCGTACTTTGGGGGAAAAGAAAAATCCTCAGTGGCTGGTGGATATGACTCGTGGTAACAGCACATTGTTTAAGAAAATGTGGAATATTGATGATGAACGAATTGTTATGTTTGGATGTGCAACTGCGGCTACTGAATCTAGTGCGCAAACTTTGAGTCGGCTTGGAGCTTATTATAAAATGGCTTCGGAATTGCAATCGAAGGTTGTTTTCCGTTTGGATAAATCTATTAGCGAAGAGCAAAAAAATATTATAAAAAGCAGTTCTAGTGCTACGGCGGTTGAGTTTTCTGGATTGCGTGAGGAAACGGGTTTTTATCAAAAAATTAGAATTACAAATCCGAATACTGGTGTAAGCGAAATAAAATATACTTATATCACTGTGTTTTCTATGGATAAAGAGGTTTGGGATTATTTCTGCCGTAAATATCTGCTTGAACTTATGGCCACGGAAGGTCTTACAGTTGACTCGCAACAACAAATTGGGGCGTTGTTTGGTGAATTAAAAACTAATCCTGACAAAAAGGATTATAAGGAATATAAAAAAGAACAAAAACTGTATGCAAGTCAAGCTAAAAAAAGTGGTGATAAGAATAATGCGGATTATAAGCGCTTATTTTCTGATTCTTCAAATGTGAATCAAGATGAATGGATAAAAATTGCTTGTGATTTGGCTATGTTTTTAATAAAACTTTTGATTTAAGTGAGATTTCAGTTTTTCTGTTATTTTCTGTTATTTTCTGTTTGTAGTTATTTTGGGATTATTATAAGGATTGTGTTATGAAAAAAAGAAGTATTGCATTATGTGTTGTGATGATTTTGATGGTTCAGTTTGTATTTTGTGAAAAAAAAGGAAAGGCGAATCAAAAAAACAAAGAGACGGTGGTAACTGCCGTAGATAATTTGGAAACTGATAATGCAAAAAATAAGGAAAATACTGCTGTAGTTGCAGCGCCGGTTGTGGAAGATAATATTCGTGTTGAAGTTAGGTTTAAGGATTGCAAAGGTCTTAGCCAAAATGAAGAAATTGAGCTGAAGATGCTTGTTAAACAAAAATTGCAGAATAACTTGAAAAATTATCTTCGATATGAAGTTTTTGATGCTGAAAATGAACGAATTATGAAAGATTTGGCTCGGGAAAGTGAAGCAAATGCGCGAGATTCAAAATATGCAATTGAATTGGGTAAAATACGCAGTCCAAATTACGCCTTAGTTGCAGCTATTATTAAATCTAACGGGAATTATTCTCTCCATGTGTCTTTTACAGAAATAAAAACGAATCTTGTAAAGGCTTCTGTTTCTAGTATGGGCTATTCTGATTCAAAATATATTTACAATTCTACCGGTGCTGTTGACGAGATTACACTTTCTTTGGCTGAAAAAATGAATGTTTTGCTTTCGGAAACAGAAAAGTATGAGCTTAAAAAAGGACCTCTTGCATTAACTGTTGCACAAACCGCTTTTTTTAATGAAAAGACTAAAATTGAAGGTGATAAAAAAATACAAGATAACAAAAAGCAGATTGAAAAATTAAAGCGTTCTTCTGATGCAGAATCAATGCTTGAATTAGCAATGCTTGAATCGCAGAATAGAATTATTGAAGAAAGGCAAAAATTAAATGAGGAGAATCTTTTAGAAGCAAAAAAACAGCAGAAATTAGCGGAAGAAACAAAGAAAAAGCTTAAAGAACGGTCTGTGGATTTGGTGATAAGGGCGGAACAGCTTGCAGAAAAAAATCAGAAGAAAATTGAAAAATTGCAGAAAGAGATAATAGAAAATCTTTCTGTGGAAGAAAAACTCCAGCTTATTCAAAGTCGTTATAAAGCTGTTATGGATATTCGTGGAAATGTAGAAACTCAGCTTGAAGATTTACACGAAAAAATGATTAAAGAAAGGGACAGTGCTGAAGCAGAAATAAAAGGAAAACCATGGTTGGATATTGAACTGGTTGGCAAACAACCAACATCTGCTGCAAAGAAAAGAAGAGAAAATCAGCTTGTTCAAAAATATGAGGAAATTACACAAAGATTTTTGGATGACAGTATAGCAATTTATAACACAACTTTGCCAAGTCAGAATGTTTTGATTACCAATAATAATAAAGATTTAACTTCTCTAAGAACTGAGAATAGAGTACTTTCTAGCCTGGGAAATAAATTGAAAGTTACTTATGGATATTACAATCAAAAAGCTCAGGGATGGCAGATGTCTATAGATTATGAAGTTTCGCCTGGTATTTATTTTCGGAAAAAAACTATTTTGAAATATGAAACATTAACAGGAAAAAAAGCGCCTGATTTAGCAAGAGAATTGAATGATGCTAAAATTATGGATTATCAGAATACAATTGATTTTTATGATTTTCTGTTTACGCAAAGAATTCCAGTTGTATATCTGGAAGTTTTCTACAATATTACACAGGCAGATTCAAAAGAAGGCAGCGGAAACTACAGATATAATTTTATAAAATATCATATTGTTGATGTTGAAACAGGTGCTATTCTTGATAAATTGAATTTTACTAATGAATATGTGGACTGCAAAGTGTCTCCTGTTGTTAAAATGAGAGAATTGGGTGGAGCTTATGAAGCTGAGAAAAAATTGTTGAATTATTTTAAGCAGTTAATAAGCAAAGGAAACTCTTATGAAGAAGCTAAAATAGTTTGTGACGAGCTTTTAAAACTTATACAGGAAGGTGCATCTTTTGAGGAAGCAAAAAAATTATGGGAGCAGTTAATAAGCAAGGGAAAATCTTATGAAGAAGTAAAAATAGTTTGTGACGAGCTTTTAAAACTTATACAAGAAGGTGCATCTTTTGAGGAAGCAAAAGAATTATGGGAGCAGTTAATAAGCGATGGAAACTCTTATGAAGAAGCTAAAATAATTTGTGACGAAATTTTAAAAAATATGCAGAAAAGAATGTCTTTTGAGAAGGCAAAAAAATTGTGGGAGATAAAGGAAGCTTATAGTTTTATAAATCCTGATATAATTTTTACGGGCCGGTATGGAAACAACTGGAATATGAATATAGAAATCTTGGATGGAGATTCTTCGGATTTTACAGCATATTTTTCTTTTGGAATAAATAATGGGTATTATTTGAAAGGTTATGTTGATGAAAACGGAAAGATTGTTACATATTATGCGCCACTTGAGCTAGTGAAGGATACTCTTATCATCAAGAAAGAGAGGATTCCTCGATCTACTCTACCAATTGGTTTTGAAGGTTTTGCGGAAAGAACTACAGATGGTAGAGTTTATTGGGAAGGTAAATTAATAGATTCCCAAACTTTACGACGGTTTGATAGTTTTTCTGGTGTTTGGGAACGGAAAAGCAATGAAAATGAAACGAAAAAAGGATCTATGAAATATATTGTAAACGGCATAGAAGTTGGTACAACAACTCTTTGGAAAGCTTTATTCTTTCAGTCGCCAGTTGGTTTACTAACAATAGGAATAATCATTGGTGTTATTATTCAACTAGGTGTAATGTAATCTTTCTAGAAGTGACAGCTTAAGGACTTAAGATTCTGATTCTGAAAACTAACATTATATAAATTGTACTTGCGAAGGCGTGGAGGGGCCGCGGAGCGGGTCTGGAGCCTTGGAAAGGCGGAAGACTGTCCGTAGGTAAACCCTGGAAGGCCGTTAGTTGTTTTTTGGGACGCATTGTAGTTTTTGTGTTTTTGGTAACTTGGAGTTTAGCCCTTAGGATTATAACAATCTGTATATTGCACTTTTTGGTTATACGGAATAAAGTTATTCTGTATGAAAAGAGTTTTAACGGTGCAAGATATTTCCTGTGTGGGAAAATGTTCATTAACTGTGGCATTGCCTATTATTTCTGCTATGGGAATTGAAACTTGTGTTTTACCAACGGCGGTGCTTTCTACTCATACTGCTTTTAAGGGCTTTGCTTTTAGAGATTTAACTGGCGATATTGAAGGGATTTTGAATCATTGGCGAGAAGAAAAACTTCATTTTGATGCGGTTTACACTGGATATCTTGGTTCCTTTGAGCAGATTCATCTGATGGAAAAGCTGATTGACGATTTTGCCGCTAATGATACGCTTACTGTTGTGGATCCTTGCATGGCTGATAATGGCAGGCTTTATTCTGGTTTTTCTGAGGAATATGCTGGTGCGATGGGTAAACTTTGTGGAAAAGCCAATGTGATTGTGCCTAATTTGACGGAGGCCTGTTTTCTTTTGGGCATTCCTTACAAAAAAATTGGTTATTCTGAAGATGATATTAAGCAGATTTTGCTTGGGCTTGGTGCGTTGGGAGCCAAAAAGGTGGTGCTTAAGGGCATTGAGTTCGAAAAGGATTCTGTTTCTTTTAAGGGTGCTGTTGGTAAAATTGGCGTTGCTTCTTACGATTCCGAAACTGGAAGGTTCAGCTGGTATTTTCATAAAAAGATGCCTACAAGTTTTCATGGTACTGGGGACATTTTTGCCAGTGTGCTTACTGGTGGATTGATGAGAGGGCTTCCTTTGGAAAATGCCTATTCTTTGGCGGCAGATTTTGTAGTGGAGTCTATTAAAGCTACTTTGGCTCACGCAGATTACAACTGGTACGGTGTTGATTTTGAAAAAGCTTTTCCTTATTTACTGCGACGATTGGGTGAGTAGGACTTCTTTTTTTGATGTTGTATAAAATATGGGGGATATATGAAAAAAATTGAAATATTGGATTCGACTTTGCGAGATGGAGTGCAGGGGGAAGGCATTAGCTATTCGGTTCAAGATAAGATTCATATTTGTCAGGCTCTTGATGAACTTGGTGTAGCATTTATTGAAGCTGGAAATCCTGGTAGTAATCCTAAGGATATGGAGTTTTTTCAGGAAATTAAAAAGTATCCTCTTAAAAATGCAAAATTATGTGCTTTTGGTTCTACCCGTCGTAAAGATATAAAATGTTCTGAAGATTCTAATTTACAGAGTCTGCTTTCTGCGGGAACTGACTATGTGGTTATTTTTGGTAAATCCTGGACTTTTCAGGTGACGGATATTATTCGTACTTCTTTTGAAGAAAATCTTAATATGATTAAAGAGACTTGTGCTTTTCTTGTGGAAAACGGCAAAACTGTTATTTATGATGCTGAGCATTTTTTTACTGCCTACGAAGACAATCGGGATTATGCGTTGAAAACTCTTGAAGCGGCTTTGGCTGGGGGGGCTTCTTCTTTGTGTCTGTGCGAAACTAAGGGTGGCACTATGATTAGTGTTTTGCAAAAGGCTGTTGCTGATGTGGTTGGTGTTTTTGGTCATAGAACTACTATTGGTATTCATACTCACAATGATTGTGGACTGGCAGTGGCTAACTCTTTGGTGGCGGTGGAAGCGGGGGCTACTCAGGTTCAAGGTGTAATGTTGGGTTTTGGTGAACGGACTGGAAATGCTAATCTTTCTACTATTATTCCTGATTTGCAACTAAAGATGGGTTATGAATGTATTCCTGCTGAAAATATGAAGGATTTGACTTCTACCTGTAAAAAAATTGCGGAAATTACGAACTTTCAGTTGGAAGCAAAAATGCCTTTTGTTGGAAAATGCGCTTTTGCCCACAAGGCGGGTATGCATATTGATGCGGTTTTGAAAAATCCTAGTGCTTACGAACAGTTGCAGCCGGAATTGGTTGGTAATGCCCGTGTGTTTTTAATGAGCGAAGTTGCTGGTAGAAGTACGATTATTGAAAAATTGCAGAAACTGGCGCCTAATCTTCAAAAGTCGGATCCTATTGTGGATAAGATTGTAAAGCGCATGAAGGAGCTGGAGTTTGAAGGGTATCAGTTTGAGGGTGCTGACGGTAGTTTTGAGCTTTTAGTCAGACGATTGATGGAACAATATTCTCCATTTTTTAAGTTGCATTATTATCAGACAAATGGTTCTAATCCGCGGCCAGAAGAAGGGGTTTGCAGTTGCGCTCAGATTAAGGTTGAAGTTGACGGGCAGATTGAAATTACTGCGGGGGAAGGGGACGGTCCTGTTAATGCTCTTGATATTGCTTTACGAAAGGCGTTGGGTAAGTTCTATCCTCTTGTTTCTCAGATTCGACTGGTGGATTATAAGGTTCGTGTTTTAGATGGAAAATCGGCTACGGCGTCTAAGGTTCGTGTAATTATTGAAAGTACGGATGGTTTGGCCAGCTGGACTACCATTGGGGTTTCTTCGGATGTGATTGAGGCTTCCTGGATTGCTCTGTCCGATTCTTTTGAGTACAAACTGATTCACGATATTGAAAAAAGGTATCACAAATTGGGGTAATTTTTTGTCCTTTTTTTGTTTGTGATTTTTTAGTTTACTGTCTTGTTATATTTTATTATAATTTCCTCACTATTAACTATTTGTAGATTTATTATTTTTATTGAATAACTTTTTATGGAGTTTTTTATGGCAGATGCAAAAACCGCTTTTAGGGATATTGTTACTAAGGCTGTTACTGATTTTTTTGAAAGTAAGGGTATTGAAATTGATGCTGGCTTAATGGAAAAGCTGGTTATTCAGGCGGCTCCTAATCCTGAAATGGGAGACTTGGGGGCTCCAATGTTTGTTTTTGCAAAGGCAGCTCGGATGGCACCTCCTCAGATTGCGGCTGGCGTTGTGGAAATGGTGGGTGAATGTTCTCTTGGTAAAGTTCTTGCTGTTGGGCCTTATGTAAATATTAAGCTTGATAAGGCTGGTGCTGCGGCTCCTATTCTTTTGGCGGTAAAAACTCAGGGGGATAATTACGGTTCTTTTAATCAGCAGGGAAAGAAGCCTTTGGAAGGTCGCCGTGTTATGATTGAGTTTTCTTCTCCAAACACAAATAAGCCTCTTCATTTGGGACATATTCGTAATGATGCCCTTGGTGAGTCTGTTAGTCGTATTCTTAAAGCTGCTGGTGCTGAAGTTTACAAGGTAGATTTAATTAACAATCGTGGTGTTCATATTTGTAAATCTATGCTGGCTTATAAAATGTTCCATGAAGCAAAGGGTGAAACTCCTGAAACTTTGGGTATGAAAGGTGACCATTTTGTTGGTCAGTGTTATGTTGAGTTTGATAAATATTTAAAGGGTGAAAAGGATAAACCTGAAACTGCTCATCCTGAAGCAAACCAGATGGCTGAAGATATGCTTATTAAATGGGAAGCTGGTGATTCTGAGGTTCGTAAACTTTGGGAAATGATGAACAAATGGACTTTCGACGGTGTAAAAGAAACTTACGGTCGTACTGGCATTAGTTTTGATAAATACTATTTTGAAAGTGAAACTTATCTTAAGGGTAAGGATGAAATTTTAAAAGGTCTGGAAAAGGGTGTTTTCTTTAAGGCTGAAGATGGTTCTGTTCGTATTGATGTTACTGATGTTGTTGGTAAGGGTAAAGACGAAGATAATCATGAAAAAGTTCTTTTGAGAAAGGATGGAACTTCGGTTTATATTACTCAGGATATTGGTACTGCAATTTCTCGTCATGATGACTGGGCTTTTAATCAGTTGGTTTATGTTGTTGCTTCTGAGCAGAATTATCATTTTAAGATTTTGTTCCACATTTTGCAGAAGCTTGGTTTTGAATGGGCTAACAAATTGTTCCATTTAAGCTACGGTCTTGTTAATCTTCCTTCTGGTCGAATGAAGAGTCGTGAAGGTACTGTTGTTGATGCTGATGATTTAATTGATTCTTTGCATGCGGATGCCTTGGAAGCTATTAAAGAGCGTGGTCGTGATGAACAGGTTGGCGATGCTGATGATGTTGCTGAAAAGGTTGCTTTGGGTGCTTTGCATTATTATATGCTCCAGGCTACTCCAATTAAGGATATGTTGTTTAATCCTGCGGAAAGTTTGAGTTTTAATGGAAACACTGGTCCATATTTGCAATATATGGGTGCTAGAATTAATTCTATTCTTGGTAAGGCTAAGGAAGCGGGTATTTCTGCTGATTCTTCTGATGAAGCGGTGGCTTTACTTTCTAGTGAAGATGAATGGGCTTTGATTAAGCAGCTGGGAGATTATCCTGGTGTGATTGAAAAAGCGGCGGAAAATCTGGATCCAAGTGGTGTTGCGGCTTATGTTTATGAAACTGCAAAAGATTTTAGTAAGTTTTACCAGACTTGTTCTATTGTAAATGCGGGTGATGCAAAGCTTGCTGGTGCTCGTTTGTATTTGGCGGAATGTACTTTGCAGGTTATTAAAAACGCTATGACTCTTGTTTTGGTGCCATATCTGGAAAAGATGTAATTTTTTAATATTTTTCTAAGCGCAAACAATGCCGCAGCGCCGAGCATGGAAGCCCTTTAGTCCACCTAGGGAGCGACGGCTGAAAGCCGGCAAAATGCGGTTGAGCATTTTGAGCGAGTCTCCGAGCAGCTGTGCTGTGAAGGCAGCTTGCTGGGTGGATGAGCGGTAGCGAAGGCTGGAACGCGAGTTGTGGTTTTGATGCGCTGTTTTTTTAATGACTAATCTTCTTAAAATCATTATAATTTTCTAATATTATTTTCAATAAAAGAGGAATGAAAAATGAAAGCTATTGAACTTGAAAAAGCTTACGATCCAAAAACATTTGAAGATCGTATCTACAACGACTGGGATTCCAAGGGTTATTTTAAACCTGCATCTGATGAATCGTCACCTGTACACTGTCAGTGTGAAAAATGTCAGGGCAATTATACAGTCGTCATTCCTCCTCCAAATGTTACTGGTGTTCTTCATATGGGACACGGTTTGAACAATACTTTACAGGATATTGTTGTTCGCTACCATCGTATGAAGGGTGATAATACTCTTTGGGTAACTGGTACAGACCATGCCGGTATTGCAACACAGAATGTTGTTGAACGCAAACTTAAAGCAGAAGGTAAAACTCGTAATGACCTTGGCCGGGAAAAATTTCTTGAACGCACTTGGCAGGTTAAGGAAGAACATCACAATATTATTGTTAAGCAGCAGAAAAAACTTGGTAACTCTACAGACTGGGACCGTGAACGATTTACTTATGACGAAGGTTTGAGTGGTGCTGTTCGTGAAGTTTTTGTAACTTTGTATGAACGGGGACTTATGTATAAGGGTAAACGCCTTGTAAACTGGTGTCCTCGTTGTGGTACGGCTCTTGCTGATGATGAAGTTGACCACGAAGATACTAATGGCGCAATGTATCATATTTATTATGAATACGCTGATGGTTCTGGAAAAATTGAAGTTGCTACAACTCGTCCAGAAACTTTCTTTGGTG
>JAKSTL010000065.1 GCA_024402595.1 Treponema sp.
TCCGCCGTTCACGTGCTGGTGCTGCTAACATCGTTCCTAACTCAACAGGTGCTGCAAAGGCTATCGGTCTTGTAATTCCTGAATTGAACGGAAAATTGATTGGTGCTGCTCAGCGTGTTCCAACACCAACAGGATCTACAACAATCCTTACAGCTGTTATCAAAGGTAAAGATGTAACAAAAGAAGCTATCAACGCTGCTATGAAAGCTGCTCAGACAGAATCTTTCGGTTACAACGAAGACGAAATCGTATCTTCTGATATCATCGGTATGAAATATGGTTCATTGTTCGATGCAACACAGACAATGGTTGCTAAGATTGATGACGATACATACCAGGTACAGGTTGTATCTTGGTACGACAACGAAAACTCTTACACATCTCAGATGGTAAGAACTATTAAATACTTCAGCGAAAACTGCTAAGTATAGGATAGTATCGTAAGATAAAAGAAAGGCTCTCTAGAAATAGAGGGCCTTTTTTTATGAGCAATCTGTGACTTACGATGCGGCTTGTTGTAACCGAATCGCGTTTTTAGTGTTGAATAATGTTACGCATAGAATCGGCAAGAGTTTGTAGATTTTCGGCAGCATTACGGATAGTTTGAGTTGAAGCAGAGAAACTGTCCGCACCAGCAGAAATCTGTTTAAGAGTAACAACAATCTGTTCAAAAGCGGCAGTTTGCTGAGCAACAATAATCTGAATGTCCTGAGCCGATTCAACTGTAATTTCCGCCGCACTCTTAATACTGTTAAAGTTCTGGCTAACCTTTTCTGTAAGCTCACATCCTTCGTGGATTTTTTCAGTTCCACCTTCCGAAGTAATAATCAAGTTGTCAGATGAATGCTGGATTTCTGTAATTCGCTCTTTAATTTCGTGAGTAGATTCCATTGTTCCATCAGCAAGTCTTCGGATTTCGTTGGCAACAATATGGAAGTTTTTACCAGCTTCTCCCGCACTTGAAGCTTCCAGTTCGGCATTAAAAGCAATAATTTTTGTCTGATCCGCAATACTATTAATGATATTTACAATTTCCCAAATACTGTTGATTTTTTCTGACAAAGCCTTAATTCCAGAAATAGTTTCCATATTTGCTTCTGTAATCTGCTGCATTTTCTGCATGTTTTCAGCAAGAGAATTGATACCGGTTTGAACTTCGGAAGCGGTTTTGTTAGCAACAAGAGAAACATCACCAACTTTTCCTTCAATATTTTTAAAGAGTTGGTCAGCATCTTCCATTGTAGAAACAATTTCTTTTACACCAGTAGACTGTTCCAATGCAGTTGAAGCGGTTTCTGTAGAAAGACTTTCAAGGGATTCTGTAGCTTCTGTAACATGAACTGCCACATCACCAGTTTTAGTGAAAATCTTTTTGAACATTCCAACAGCTTTATTTATAAGATACATATTGAAAGAGATTTCGTTGGACAAATCTGTTGGAATATCCTGTGCGTTCAGAATATTGCTCTGGTCAATGGTCATAACCGCATGCTGCATATTTTGTAGATAACCCACCAGTCTGTAGGCAATAAAGACTGCAAGAACAATAGTTATGATTGCATTAAAAGTTGGAACTGCAAAAATAGAGAACTTAGTAAATCCATCATTAAAAGAAGTTGTATTTGTAAAAAAGTTCTGCCAGATAAAAATACCAGTAAGAATATTGGTTGCAATAATTGGTCCAAATACAAAGCTGGCATACAACCCACGAACAGAAACACCAAAGAACTTTCTTTTCATCACAACTGAATCATCAATGCCCTGTTCAATAATTTTTTTTGCATATTTAGAACAAAGTTTTTCTGTAACATTCATTGCCAGAATACCGTCAACATAGGCGGCAAAAATCATAGCCACAATAATTCCAATTTCCACCGGTGTAGAAACTTTAATTCTAAGCTTAAACCAACTGCAGAATACAATTCCTGAAACAAAATAAACACAGAAGATTTCAATTCCTTTGTAAAGAGGGCGTTTCATCAGACGGGCTAAAAGCTTTGTTCGCTCTTCCACATTAAGACCATTTTTTTCCCATTCTTCCAAATCAAGGGAAATGTTGTGGGTGTAAACTCTGTTACTGAATAAAGGTCCCACAATAAACTGCATAAAAACAAGCAATCCAGATCCTAAAGCAATTGCTTCTAGAAATTGCAAAATGGTAATTCTGGAAAAAATGAATGAATAAAACAGATAAACAGTTACTGCGCCAAAGTTACACAAAAAGGCAACATAACGCATTTTTTGCTCAAAGTTTTTAACATTTTTCTCTTTCATAATATCTCCTTTGAAAACTCCAAAATTGTTTTCTTTTGTTATCCAATGTAAATATTGATTTATAAAACTTTATTTAGAAGTCAAAACTACAGCTCCATCCCAATTTTCAGGTGGATTCAAAATGTATTCCTGACATCGTGACCAAAGTAATTTTGCCGCTTTATTTTCTGGAGAAATCTGCATGGCCTTGTAGAAATAATCTCTTGCCAAAGCCCAGGCTCCAACTTCATAAAGTTCCATAGCTTTATCATAATTTTTATAAAAATCCTGAGTTTCTTTATCTTTTTCAGTTTCTACCGTATAAATCCAAACAGGAATCTTTTTTCCTTTTACTGTAACTTTGTCTACTCTGTGAGTTTGAATAGAAGAATTAAGTTCCTGCTTAACAAAATCAGAAATTAAAATATGGCTTCCATATAATTTTGTCAGTCCTTCCATTCGAGAAGCAAGGTTTACAGAATCTCCAATAACGGTATAATCTTTCTTTTCTGCACAACCAATACTTCCCAAAATTACTTCGCCATAATGAATACCAATACCAATTGAAATATTATCATAACCTTCCGGCATACTTAAAATGGAAGAATCAATTTTTGGCAGCATTTCAATCATTTCCAGCGCCGCATCCACTGCTCGTTGGGCATTATCTTCATAGCTGATTGGAGCACCAAACAAGGCCATAATGGCATCTCCCATAAACTTATCAATACTTCCGCCATGCCGTTTAATAATTTCGACCATAGGGGTAAAATAAGAGTTCAAAAAGGAAACGACATTTTCCGCTTTATTTTTTTCACTTATATTTGTAAAGTTACGAATATCACAGATAAGAACTGCAACTCTTCGTTTTTCACCAGCGGTTTCGGTCTGAACATTGGCTTTTTCAAGCAAGTCATCAATAATTTCTTCTGGAACAAAGCTGGAAAAAACTTTTCGCAAACTGTTATAGGCGTTTTTAATTTTGTATTGAGAAAGAATGTTCATTAAAAAAGGAGTGAGCTTTTCGGCAAAGAACTGGAACTTTGGAATAAAGATTTCTGTGTACAAATTATTCCTGATGCTTCCCACTGAAAGAGCACCAATAAAGTTTTCTCCATACAAAAAGGCGGTTTCTGTAGATTTTATTCTGTCTGAAGATGTTGATTTTAGTTCTGGAAGAGTGCCTTCTTCATTAAAAAGACAGTCCAAAAAGTGCATCTGCATGGTTGAATCACAATTGTTCAGGACTTTGTTGTGGCTAACTTCCATAAAATCAGAGATTTCTTCAAAGGTAAGATTTTCGTTGTTAAGACGGCAGAACTCGTGAATCTTATTGTTATTACAAACAGATAAAAGTGCTATGTCGTAGGGAACAAAGTTCAAAAGAATATCCAGAATACCCAATGCGGCGGCTCTAGGATTTTCTGAGTTTTCAAAAACCGAAAAAATGGAATGTACAATATTCAGATTTTCACTTTCTTTCTGATAAAAGCCTGTAATTTCCTTTATTGAAGAAATTGTCACATTTTCTTCGGTGCCCAGATGTTCATTTTTTGAAGATAAAGGCAGTTGTGTAGAGGAAGAAGAAAGCACCTCTTCCAGAATAGAAACAAACTCTTCTGGCTTGTCGGCATCAAAAATAAAATGGCGGTCGCATAAACTGTCAGAAATAATGTGAGCAGGTGGAGTGTCATCAGAAATACTGTATAAAACAACGGGAGTATTTAGATTTTCTCGTGATTTAATGATTCTTGAAGTTTCAAAACCATTTAAAAGTGGCAGCTGAGTTGAACAGAATACACAAGCAGGATTTGTTTTTTGGATTTCTACAATGGTATTAAAAGCATCTTCTGTATGAATAACGGAATAACCTTTGTCTTCCAATATTTTTGAAAGATAAGTTTTTACCAGCTTAGAATTGTCCGCAATGAGAATCTTTTTGCTTTCAGAAGTGCCGTCTTTTATTTCATGATTTTTTTTATTTTTTTCTTTACTCATGAATCAACTCCTTAACAGTAGAAAGCAGATTGCCTCGTTCAAAATCTGATTTTACAATAAATGCATTGGCGCCAGCAGACATAAATCGTTCACGGGTTTCCTGTTCGTAAACAGAAGAAATAACAATAACAGGCGTATTTTTATTTAATTCCTGACGACGGATATTTTCAATCAAAACACATCCATCCATGCGAGGCATTTTAATATCTGTTACAATAACATCGTATTTTTTGTTTTTCATTTTATCCAGGGCATCAATACCATCCACAGCAGTGTCTACAAGATAGTCTTCCATGGAAAGAATGGTCTGTTCAATCTGGCGGGTTGTGTAAGAATCGTCAACAATAAGTATGGAATATTCTTTCTGCTGAGTTTTAACTTCAAACTTCTGCAAGTCGTAGTTTAAAAGAGATTTGAGCATAGTAAGAATGGTTGGCATATTCAAAATTGGCACGATTGAATAATTTTCGTCAAAAACAACTCCCTGCAAGGCTGTAATATTTTTTAGCAAATCGGGCAAAGGTTTTACAACCAACGAAACATAGTTTTGTAAATCATCTACAATAATGCCGGTTTTTTTACCCAGATATTCTACAATAATGGTTTTTACAATTTTTGAGCGTTTTTCATTTCTTGGTTTAATATTTTTTAAAATACTGGAAAGATTGTAAATTGGTATAAGAGATTCTCTCAGTCTGTAAAGATTTTGATTTTGCAAACTGATGTAATCGTTTTCGTCAATCTGAGTAACTTCCGAAATGTATTGAGCTGGAATAAGAAACTTCATGCCACCGCTGGTAACAAACATTCCTTGAAGGCTTGCCAATGAGGATGGAAAACTAAGAACAAACTTGGTTCCTTTGGATTTTTCTGTAGTAAAAGTGATTTTACCTTTAATTTTTTCCATGTTTGTTCGTACAACATCAAGCCCAACTCCACGCCCAGATAATGCGGTTACAGTTTCGTTGGTAGAAAAACCAGAGATGAACAGGAAAGAAGACAAATCATTTTCGCTCATTGCCATAATTTCCGATTCTCTGTCTGGATAATGATTTATAGCTTTTTGACGAACCTTGTCGTAGTTAATTCCTCGTCCGTCGTCTTCAATTACCATTTCCAGATGATTTGCTGTACTTGTTGTAGAAAGACGGATTGTTCCCGTTGGATCTTTACCTAATTTTTCCCGTTCTTCGGCAGATTCAATTCCGTGGTCAAGAGAGTTTCGTAAAAGATGAAGAAGAATGTCGGAAAGTTGTTCCAAAATCACTTTGTCCAAAGTAATATTGTTTGTTGGAATATCAAACCGTACTTTCTTGCCAAAACTTAAGGCATCGTTTTCAATAGTTCGTCTAAGTGGATCAAGAATAATACTCAAAGGAAGCATTCTAAGATTAAAAATGCTGTTCTGAACATCAAACAGTCGCATTTCCAGCTGCTCTAAATCGGATTCAAAGTTTTTTCGTATAGTTCCCAATCTAGGATTTTTTGTTTCAATTTCTTCCTGCTGTAATAAATCCAGAACTCTTTTAAGCTTAAACTCTCTGATAATCAGACCGTCGTAGTCATTTATAATATTATTTATAGTTTCCAGCTTAATTCTTATGCTTTGGACATCATCTACAGAGATTTCCTTTTCTTTACTGTTATCGTTTAAACCAGAAATGCCATCTATTTCATCCTGCAGGCCCTGTCTTTCAAAACTTCCGCCAGCTAAAACCGAAGCATAAGCTTTTAAAAAATGGTCGATGGTACAAGTGTCATCAAGATTTTCTTTTACTTTTACCAGACAGGAATCAATCATATCTAAAGTAAGAAGGGTAAGACCTACAATAACTCCTGTAATTTCCAATCGCTTTTCGGAAATTGCTTTTAATACATCCTCCAGCCCGTGAGAAAGCTTTTCCAAGGTCATATATCCAAGCATTCTGGAAGTACCTTTAATTGTATGAAGTTCTCGAAGTAAATCCTTCATCAGTTCTTCATTTTCTGGAGTTTCGTGGAGTTTAATAATATCATTGTGAATGGCGGCAGAATGTTCTTTTGTTTCTTCAATAAAATCTGCTGTTAAAAGTGACTTATCAATCATTTAACTGAACTCCTTTTTTAGGTAATCATTACAGAGCTGATAAAAATAATTGGAACTAAAGGTACCCATAAGATAATTATATCTATCAGAGTGGTTTTCTTCTATTGTGTTATCCCTTAATTCTTCTGTTGTTTTCTCTGATTTTTTATCTGTAGAATCGTTGAAAGCAATTTCTTTTTCAAGAATTGTTGCCGCTTTTATTAATGCATTGTGCCTTTTTAGTTTTGAGCTGGAATCTTCTTTGTTTTGAAGAAGCAGGGCAATTTGAAAAAAGGCTGGCCACAGATGAGGATTTGAAATACTGGCTTTTTCATACATTAACAGCGCATCTTCTTCATTTTTTTGAGTCTGACACAAAAAAGCCTGAGCATAATATTTTACAAAAAGATTTTTTACAGAAGGTTTATATTCATTTATTAAGTTGTGAGCTTTATGGAACTCTTTTTTTTCTGTAAAGCTAATAAGCATGGCCCACAAGTCTTCTGGATTTTGGTAAAGAGTAGGAGCATTTCCAGATGGAAGAGAATCTTTTGAATCTGCTGCAGAGGATTGTGTAAAAGGCTGTTCTCTCTGCTGGAAATTAGCATTTTGTTCTAACGACATTTTTTGAGCAGAAATCTGTTTTTTTAATTCTTCTAAATATTCTTCCCGTCGAGATTTTTCGCCATTGTTTGATTGAGACGGTCTTTCTTCTTTTGAATTATTATTTAATAAAGGTACAACCGTCTGAGTTTTTACAGTTTCGATATTTGAAGTTTCATTTTTTACAAGATAATAAATGGAAGATTGAGACTGTTTTTTTAAAGGAATCTCTTTAGTGTCTGGATTTATGCCCGCAATTTCACTTATGCTAAAAAACAATAAGCCGCCGTTTTTAAGCCTTTGAGCTAGACTTTTCAAAATGGCATTTCTGGTTTCTACATTAAAATAAATAAAAACATTTCTTATAAAAATAATGTCAACAGAATTGCATTTTGGTGCACCATAAGAGGAATCTAAATCCAAAAGATTTGCTCTGCTGCAAAGGATTTTTTCTTTAAGATCTGGACTTATGGAGTAAAACTTCTGTCCTAAAGGATTTTCAAACTCGGAAGTGTATTTTTTCAAAACAGAACTAAAACATTCTCCATCTTTGCGGAAAGAATTAAAGCCGTACACTCCGTTTTTCAACTGGAATAATGCGTCTGTATCAATGTCGGTGGCATAAACAACAGGTTTTGCATTACAGGACAAAGCCAGACTTGCTAGAGAATAGGGTTCTTCTCCAGTGGAACAGGCGGCACTCCATATTACAACTTCTTTTCCGTTGAAGTTTTCCATAAGATATTTCTGTAGAAATTGAAACTGTTTTTCTTCTCTAAAAAAATAGGTTTCGTTTACTACAACGGCATTTATAAGATTTATCATTTCCTCTTTGCTGGAAGAAATAAAATCGTACAGTTCTTCTAAAGATTTGCCTGTTTGGGAAAGCTTTTCAGAAAGATATTTTTCTAACTGCTGAGAATGCACTTCTGTAATCATCATTCCACAGTGAGACTGAATTAATTGTTTGAATCTTTCAGATAAAGCTGTATTTTCCATAAGTTTCTATTCTAATCTAAAAAGGTTTTAAAGATTTTGGGAAGTTATCATTTGTTTTACATAGTCGCCAATTTCATCAAGAGGGAGAACAAGAGACGCTCCACCTTCTTCTATGGCGGCTTTTGGCATTCCGTAAACAGCACAGGTTTCCTCTGATTCACAGATTGTAAAAGCGCCTGTGTTTTTTAATAATTTACAACCATCTGCACCATCCCGTCCCATGCCTGTTAGTAAAATTGCAATGCTGTTTTTACCAATATTTTTTGCGGCACTTGCAAACATTGGATCAACGGCAGGTCTTAAGAAATGCACGGATTCTTCCTGATTCAGATTTATAATATACTTTCCGCAGTTCTGACTTACGGTCATGTGATAATCTGGAGGTGCTACATATACATGGCCGTTTTGACATACTTCACCATCTGTACCAAAAGAAATTGCCAAGCCGGTGGTTTCTGCAAGCCAAGGAGTGTAGTGTTTTGCAAAGGTTACATCAATATGTTGAGTTAAAAGAATTGGTGCTGGAATATTTTTTCCTAATCCTTTTAGAACAGTCTGAACAGCCATTGGACCACCAGTTGAAGCTCCTATTAAAATTACAGGTGATTCCGAGTTTATTTTTATAGGGGTTGATACTTCTTTTTTCTTTGGAATAGAAATCCTTTTGTTCTGGGAACCAATGGAATAAAGTCGCTCTTTAAATTGATTAAAAAAGCTGGAAGAAGACGAACTTAAGTCTGGTTTTTCTATCATCTCTACCGCACCTGCATTTATACCTTCAAAACTGTAGCGGGCAGAATCTTCTGTAGAAAAAAGAACTATGGCAGTAGGAGCTTCTTTCATAATAGCTTTTGTTGCTTCAATGCCATTTAATACTGGCATGTTTATATCCATAATAATCAGATCGGGATTCACTTGTTTTGCGGTTTGAATGGCAGCTTCACCATTGGCTGCTTCTCCTGCTATGAGAAAACGAGAATCATTGTTTAAAATCTGTTTAAGAATTGCACGAATAATTGCGGAATCATCCACAATCTGAACTTTTATTTGTTTTTGTGTGGTTGAATTGTCATTTTGCATGATTAACCTGCTCTGTCAGTTGGTATGTTTCGAGAATTGTGTTTATATCTAATAAATATTGAATGCGTTTTTTGTCAGTTTTTAAAAGACTGCTGGAATTATTGCCGCTTTCATCAAATCTTACTGCCAGAATGCCATTTTTGAAGCAGTAGTCGTTCATTAAATTACCAAAAAGTTTAAAATCCTGGAGAGGGATTTTTTTTACAGAAGCATGGGCTGTGGTTTCAAGGTACTGAACAGGATTTTTAAATGAAGTGCTTTTTGTAGTAGAGATAGTGATATCTGGTTTGTTTAAAATCATCAGCATGTTTTCTGTAGAGACAAGCTGGTCTTCAAAAAGCGTAAACACGAGAAAATCCAGATTTATAATTTGAACTTCTTTTTGGCGGAAATTGGCCTGATGAGACAAAACTAATTCATTTTTTTGTGGAAAATACAGACTTTCGGAAATTACATTTTTTTCAAACAGATAATCTGCATTTTTATAGGAAAAACAAATAAAATCAGCGGTGAGATTCAAGGTCGTTCCTTATTACTTCGTAAATCTTGTCTAATTGAATGATTGGCACATTCTGCTTTTGATATTCAATGGTTCCACTGTAATAAATAGAGTCCTGAACATCATTCATTTTAATTACAGAATCTTCCGGGGCTGTATGAAAGTCTAAAATATCTGATATCTGTATACAAAACTGATGGTCTGGCAGATTCAATACAATAAAAAGTGAGGAATCCTGCTGACTGCCTTCCAAAAAAGCGGCTAAATCAACTACGGTGTAAGGATCTCCGTGACGATTGATGACACCTTTTATAAAATCAGGAACAAAAGGAAGTGCATAGATGTCCATATTTCGTAGAATCTCTTTAGCGTAAGTAGCTTCCATAGCATATTTTCTTTCTGATTCATTTGCTTTAATGGTAAAAATAAGCCATGTTACTTCTGTTGAATTATCTGTTGCAGCTTGTTCGTCACTAGAATCTGAAATCTGAGCGTTTTTTATATTCTCAATCAATTGACTCATGGTTTTATTATATCGGAGTGGATTTTTTTAGTCTATAATCCTTGCAGATCCAGTCGCAGAAAGAGCAGATGTCGTCGCATTTTCCGGGGTAGGAAGCATCTGGGGTTTCTGTTAATGAGCTAAGACCTTTTTCAAAGCATAAGGAAATCATAGGATTGTTCTGGGCATTTTTTAAAATTGTATCAAGGCTGTCTTGAATGGTTCCAATAAAAAGCTCGGGATTTTCGTTGGCAAAACCGCAGCATGGAGCAATTTTACCGTTGGGATGAATGTATAAAATCTGGCCTGGACCTTGGCAGAAATCTTCTTGGAACCATTTTTTTGATTTCCAGATTCGGTTGTCAGAGGAAGGCAGGCTTTGGGGGAGAAAAAACTGGGTGATGGATTTATCTTCCAGCTTTTTGTTGAAATGGCGGCATTGTTTTTTATTTTTTTTGTTTTCCCACCAGTTTTCACCTTTTTCTACAACGGATTGTATGGATATGGAGTCTTTTCCCCAAAGGTTTTGAACGCATTTTATAAAAGTGTTTATTCGTTCTGGGGACTGGTTGTGGAACTTATCAAAGCTTAGTCCAATTTTTCCATCGTAGCCAGCATCGTAAATCTGTTGAAGTTTTGTTTGTAAATCCTGCTCGTCTTTCCACCAGTCGCCATTAGTCATAATCTGGTCAAACAAAAAATCTAAACTTACGGCATAAGGGATAATCTGAAGTAAAAAATCCATGTAAAGAAAAGGTTCGCCGCCAGAAAATCCAATTTTTAAGATTTTGCAAGGGGATTCTGGGTGGGAGGAAAAATCGTAACAGTTTTTTAAAAAGACTTTTGCTTCTTCAATAGACAGTTTTTGAGGATTTCGGTTTACATAGCAATGGGCGCAGTGGAGATTGCAGGAATCTGTGGCTGCAAAAATAATTTCTTCGGGAATAAACATATAATAGGAGTATACCATTTTTATTGACTATTTTTCATTTATTTATCTTCTTTTTTGTTGTAGAATTATTTAGGTTGAATTGGGCTTGCTGTGTGGGATTATTGATTCTGGTGGTTTAATTTGCTTCTTGTAAAGTATCTGTATACAGTTTTGATTTCTTTTTTAATGATTGGATTGTTGGGAAATTCCTTTTATTATTTTTTCAAAAAAGGAAGAGCTTTCTATGCCATCAGTTATATTCATCTGACTTCTTTTTTTACAATTTTTTGTTTTTTTCTTACTCTTTTTGTTAAAAATCAAAATGCAGCGGAAATTCTTTTGGGACTTTATTATGCTTCCATGAGTTATGCTTTTTTCTGGTTGCAGCATTTTTTGTATAATCTGGAGGATAATCTTCCGCCAAAAGAGTTTAAATATCGGCTTTCCAGAATTGTTTATGTAATATTGGTTTTTGTAGACACCTTGTTGCTGGTTTTAAATTTTAGAACAGGTTGGAGTTTTACAACAGAACCAATTTTCCTTGATGGACTGATGAATGAAGGGGTATTTAGTTGGGAAATAAAACTTAACTGGGGATTTCTCTACCACGGAATTATTTGTGGGCTTATGGACTGTTTTATTTTAAAAAGAGTTATTCAGGACATTTTTACCCACTCAAAATTTTATAGATTTAAATTCGTTGTCTTTTTTGTGGTTTTCATGACTTTGAATATTACAAATCCTTTGTATATGTTTTTTTCTGCCGCCTGGAAACTGGATTATTCTTTGTTTGTAAATGCCTTTTTGGCTTTGGTTCTGTCTTATTTTTCACATTTTACAATTCCAAATCAAATTCAAAAACAAATGCTTTCTATTGCCAGCGAAAATATTTCAGACGCAGTTATTTGTTATGACAAGGATGGAAACTGTCTGTATGAAAATAAATTGGCCAGAGAATTTCCGGAAGAAATAAAGCAGCAGTGGAAAAATGAATATCTGGAAAAAGGTGAATCTTTTTTACAAAAAGGTGAGGTTTTGGAAACTTCAATTTTTGGTGAGGAAGAAGAGCCTCTTGTGGATAAGAGATATTTTAATGTGGAATTCCGCCGTGTTCAGGATTCAAAAAATCGTTATTCGGGCTGTTATCTAAAATTTTATGATTGTACCAGCGAAGTTCATAATATGGAACGGGAAGAATACCGGGCAACCCATGATGAATTAACAGGACTCTACAACAGAAATTTCTTTTTTAGCGAAATGGAGCGCATTATAAAAGAAAAACCAGATTTACCTCGCTATCTAATTTGCACAAACATAAAGGATTTTAAGCTAATCAACGATCTTTTTGGCAGCAGTTTTTCCGATTCCTTGTTAAAAAATCAGGCAGAAATGTTGTTAAAAGCCAATTTTGACGGATGCATTTTAGGAAGAATTTCTGCTGACCATTTTGCCATGCTTATTCCAAAAGAACGCTTCAATCCAGATTTAGCCGTAAAAAACACCGAAAGAGTTAAAGAATTTTCCAAGGATATTAAGTTTAAACTTCAAATTGTTCTTGGAGTTTATGAAATAACTAACCCGTATGAAAATGTACACACAATGTACGATAAAGCTTGTCTAGCCGTAAAAAATGTAAGGGAAGATTGTACAACCGCCCTTGTTTATTATGACAGCGCTCTGATGAAAAAACTGATGGACGAAAAAAACATCATCAGCGAGTTTAAATATGCCTTGGTCACAAATCAATTCTGCATGTTCCTTCAGCCCCAAATCGATGCCCATACAGATAAAGTCATTGGTGCCGAAGCTTTGGTTCGCTGGTATGATATAAACAAAGGTTACAGAGCACCTCGCGAGTTTATACAGGTTCTGGAAGATTCCGGTTTAATTTACCAACTGGATTATTATGTCTGGGAAAAAGCCGTTCAAAAATTGAGCCAGTGGCAATCAGAAGGATTAGATACTTACATTTCCATCAATATTTCCGTAAAAGATTTTTATTATGGAAACATTTATGATTATTTAACCGCCTTGGTAGAGCAGTATAAAGTTCCACCATCAAAATTGAACATAGAAATTACAGAATCCTTTTTATTCGGCGACAGCAAACTCCACAAAAACATAATTTCAAAACTACGGGACTATGGTTTTAAAATAGAAATGGATGACTTTGGAAGCGGCTATTCTTCGTTAACAACCTTAAAAGAATTACCAATGGATGTGCTCAAAATTGATATGGCCTTTCTACAAAAAACAGAAAACCTCGAAAGATCCAAAATCATTATTTCCTGCATCGTACAAATGGCAAGAAACTTAGGCATGACCATCGTTACCGAAGGCGTGGAAACTCAGGAACAGGCAGACTTTCTTAAACAAAATGGAGTTGATATTCTACAGGGCTATCTTTATTCCCATCCAATTCCACCAGAAGAGTTTGAACACAAATATTTGGAGGTTCAAAAATGATTTACACCAATGCATTCCGCCTTATTTTCATCATAATCTCCATTATTCTCGTCACAATTCTTGATGTGCTCACTTGTTTTATGTTCAAAAATAAGAATGTTTACAGAATCTATATTGCGTGGCCAATAACAATAGGCGTTTTTTCCATAATCGTTTATACACTTTTCCTTATGGCAGAAACCCATTTTTGGGCAGTTTTCTTCGATTCATTGTTTTTTATAGGCACCGACTGGCTTGCCATGTTTATGTTCATCTTTGCCGTGGTCTATACGGGCATTTCAAAAAAATACAAAAAACAGCTTATAATCCTATGCTCCATTGCCTGCACCCTCGATACAATTTCTCTTTTAGTAAACAATTTTACCCATCATTCCTTCGACCTTATCTTAATGTACAGCAATGCCTTTTCTATGAATTACTGGGGAAACGATTTTAAGTTCTGCCATTATATCCATCTTTCCATGTGCTATGTAATGGTTGGACTTACCTTTATCTATTTTGCCATTAACTGTATTAAGGAGCCAGATTTATACAAACGAAAATATATCGGTATTTTTGTTGCCTACACCATAGTTATTTTTGCCAACGGACTTTGTTATTCCGCAAATCTTCCAATAGATTTTTCCGTAATCCTCTATGCAGTTTTAGCAGGCTTCATCTGTTATTATTCCACTTATAGTTTTCCTCATCAGCTGTTGGCAAATACCCTTGCAGAAGTAAACGAAACCATTTCCGACGGCATAGTTTATTTTGACACCCTTGGCCACTGTATTTATACCAACCGTTCCGCCCGCCGTATTTTTTCAAAAGATAATGTTTTTGACCGAAGCCTCGCAGAAAACTACAGAAATCATTGGATTGAGCGCCTTGGTATAAATGACGAAGCCTTTTCTATAGATAAAGACACCTTTGTTATTGATGGAAAAGAAGTGCATTATTCAGTAGAAATACAAAAAGAGTTCTATGAAAATGTTTTAATCGGCTACTGCATGAAAATGTCCGACCGTACTTCAGAAATCAACGATTATTTAAAAGAACTTTACATTGCAACCCACGATGAACTTACCGGCCTTTACAATCGCACCGGATTTTTTGAAGCCGTAGATAATCTTTTAAAAAATCCAGGCTTTGGCGGCGTAACAGACACCATGATGCTTTGCTCCAACATCAAAGATTTTAAACTCATAAATACACTTTTCGGCGAAGAAATGGGCGACGAAGTTCTTTTAAAACAGGCAAGCATTCTAAAACAGCATACCTACAAAGATACCGTGTGTGGCCGAATCTGCGACGATAAGTTTGCTTTGTTTGTAAAAAAATCCTATTTCGAAGAAAAAAAGTTCCTTTCGTATATGGACTCAATCAAAGCACTCACAGAAAGTTCCATTTATCAAATGCACATTATGGTAGGCATTTACGAACCTCAAAATAATAACGAAACCGCCCAGTCCATGTATTCCAAAGCTCTTATGGCCATCAGTACCAATTATCAAGATTACAACAAAAGTTTTGCCTATTACGATTCCGCCATTATGGACCGAGTTCTTTTCGAAAAAGCCATCACCGACGATTTTTCAACTGCAATAGATTTGCATCAGATAAAAATGTTCCTTCAGCCAATTATAAATAAAAGTGAAAATAATTCTACCATCGGTGCAGAAGCTCTTTGTCGCTGGGAACATCCACTGCGGGGCCTTCTAAAACCTTCTGATTTTCTTGAAATCCTGGAACGGGCAGGCCTTATTTACAAACTGGACGAATATATCTGGACTCAGGCTGTAAAAACCATTCATCAATGGAACGAAAAAGGCATCACCAACTGCTATATTTCCGTAAATGTGTCAGAGCGAGACTTTTATTATACCGACATTTACAAAACCTTTACTTCGCTGGTCATAAATCACGATATAAATCCAGCCAGTCTCCACATCGAAATTACCGAAGGCGTGCTTATGTCCAATTTTGCAAAAGCTCTATCCCTGGCAACAAAACTTCAGAAAGCGGGCTTTGTTATAGCCATCGATAATTTTGGAAAGGGCTATTCGTCCCTCAATATGCTAAAAGATTTTAAGGCCGACATCCTAAAACTGGATATTTCTCTTTTAAGCCACACCGATTCCGAAAAACGCAGCCTGATTATTCTCGAAACCATCGTTAATATGGCTAATCTTCTAAACATTCAAATTATTGGCGAAGGAATTGTAGACAAACCACAGCTGGAAATCCTAAAACAATATAACTGCCACGCTTTCCAAGGAAATTATATTTGTCAGCCACTTTCCATCAAAGATTTTGAAGCTCGTTTTATAAATAATCTGGAGCAAATCCAAAGTTAAAGCCATAGCAAAACCACAAGATTATTATCCTTTGGTAAACCGCTGTTCCAGCCTTCGCTAGCGCTCATCGCCCTCACTTCGTGACCTTCGCAGCAAAGCTGCTCGTCGACTCGCTCAAAATGCTCTTTCAGACCATTTTGCCGGCTTTCAGCCGTCGCTCCCTGGGGCGACTAAAGGGCTTCCATAGCGGGCTAAGACTCTATAAATCAATTTGTAGTTATATTTTATATCACTTCTCAGTTTTCCCTAGATTTTGTGAAAAAAAGGTATTATATTAGATACAAAGAATTTTTTAGAGGAGATTCAAATGATCCAGACAGTAAAAGATGTAGATCTTAAAGGTAAACGCATTATTATGCGCGTTGACTTCA
>JAKSTL010000066.1 GCA_024402595.1 Treponema sp.
TCCACATTCCCATTCTTAATTCCTAATTCCGCATTCCGCATTCATAATTCTTAATTCTTAATTCTCAATTCCGCATTCCTAATTCCCCACATCCTTCCCTCATAACATTGAAAACAATCGTGAAAATCATTAAAATATTGGGAAATATTTCATAAAGTGATTTTTAGCCTATCGCAAGTGCGATTTTCGAAAGGGAGAAAATTATGGAATTTGATGTCACAAAATTTAAAGAAAACTTGTCTAGACGATTACGCCAGCAGTATGGTAAAGATATTTCGCAGGCAAACAAACATGACCTTTTTGATGCAGTTTCTGCTGCAGCTCGCGAAATGATTATGCCAAACTGGATGGCAACACGAGCAGAATATCAGAAAAAAGAAACAAAACAACTTTATTATTTGTCAGCAGAGTTTTTAATGGGACGAGCTTTAAGCAACAACCTTATTAACGCCGGTATTAAAGACGCTGTAGCAGATGTTCTTAAAGATATGAACATCGATTTTGATATGATTGAAGATGAAGAACCAGATGCAGGTTTAGGAAACGGTGGTCTTGGCCGTCTTGCTGCTTGTTTCTTGGATTCTTTGGCAACCTTGGATTACCCAGGCCACGGATACGGTATTCGTTATGAATACGGTATGTTTGAACAGAAGATTCAGGATGGATATCAGGTTGAATATCCTGATAATTGGCTTGCACACCGAGACCCATGGGAAGTAAAACGTTCAGACTTAGCTGTAACAGTTAAGTTTGGTGGAAACATTGCTTATGGCCGTACACCAGATGGACAGCCTCGTTTTTATATTGAAAATGCAGAAGAAGTTACAGCAACACCTTGGGATATGCCAATCATTGGTTATGACACAAAAACTGTAAACACATTGCGCTTATGGGAAGCTTCTTCTCCAAACGGCTTTGATTTGCAGCTTTTCAACAATATGGATTACAACCGCGCAGTTGAACGCCAGAACAATGCAGAAAATATCAGCCGTGTTCTTTATCCAAACGACAACGGTCCAAGTGGAAAAGCCCTTCGTCTTAAACAGCAGTATTTCTTCAGTTCTGCTTCTTTGCAGGATTTAGTTCGTCACTATGTTGCCGACTATGGTACAGATTTTTCTAAGTTTGCCAGCTTGCATGTAATTCAGTTGAACGACACTCATCCAGTAGTTGCAATTCCTGAACTTATGCGCATTCTTATGGATGACTACAACATTGGTTGGGACGAAGCCTGGGATGTTGTAACTCACACCTTTGCATACACAAACCACACAATTCTTGCAGAAGCTTTGGAAAAATGGCCAATTGCAATTTTCCAGGGACTTTTGCCTCGAATCTATCAGATTGTAGAAGAAATTAACCGTCGTTTGGTAATTGAATTACGCCAGAAGTTCCCAAATGATTACTACAAACACGAGCACATGGCAATTATCCACAACAACATGGTTTATATGGCTTGGATGGCAATTCATTCTTGCTTTAGCGTAAATGGTGTTGCAGAACTTCACACAAAACTTTTAAAAGAAGTTGAATTAAAAGACTGGTACACAATTTATCCAGAGAAATTTAACAACAAAACAAATGGTATTACACAGCGCCGTTGGTGTTTAAATGCAAACCCTGAACTGGCAAAGTTCATTACAGACAGAATTGGCCATGGTTGGGAAAAAGATTTAACTCAGCTTAAAGGTTTGGAAAAGTATCTTGATGATGAAGCTTCTTTGAACGAACTTATCCGCATTAAGACAGAAAACAAACAGGCTTTGGCAGATTATTTAAAACACACCCAGAACGAGTTCCTTGATCCAGAATCAATTTTTGATGTTCAGGTAAAACGATTGCACGAATACAAACGCCAGCTTTTGAACATTTTGAATGTAATGTACTTGTACAACCGAATTGTTGAAGATCCATCTTACAATCCACCAGCAAGAACCTTTATTTTTGGTGCAAAAGCTGCTTCTGGATACCGTCGTGCAAAATCTATTATTAAATTGATTAACACTGTTGCAGAAAGAATCAACAATGATCGTCGTGTTCGCGGATTGCTCAGAGTTGTATTTGTTGAAAACTACCGAGTATCTGTTGCAGAAAAAATCTTCCCTGCTGCCGATGTTTCAGAGCAGATTTCTACCGCCGGACTTGAAGCTTCTGGTACTTCTAACATGAAGTTTATGTTGAACGGTGCATTAACACTTGGAACAATGGATGGTGCTAACATTGAAATCTTTGAGGAAGCTGGAAAAGAAAACGGATTTGTATTTGGTCTTTTGACAGAAGAAATCAAGAAAATGGAATCTGAACATTCTTACAATCCACAGGAATATCTTGACAGAAACCCAGCTTTGGCAAAAGTTATTGAACAGCTTGTTGATGGAACTTACGACCCATCACACCAATTGTTCAAAGAATTACACGATTCTTTAATTTATGGTGTAGAAGGTCAGCGCCCAGATGTTTACTATGTAATTGCAGATTTTGATTCTTACTGTCAGGCACGAGAAAAAATTGCAAAAGCTTATGCAGACAAGAAAGTTTGGGCTCGCATGGCATTAAAGAACATTGCTAACTGTGGTAAGTTCTCTTCTGACCGAACAATAGAAGATTATGTAAAAGATATTTGGCACTTGGAAAAGGTTGTTCTTAAATAGAATAAAGTAAGTTTTTCAGGTAGGATGACCCACGATAAGTTTTTGACAAGTTCAACAAACCCGTGGGTCATTTTTTTTACTTCTGGGACAGTCTTTTTTATTTTAAAGTGGCAACCCACTTGCCTTCCCAATTTGCTGGAGGATTAGAAATAAGTTCTCGGCATTTTTCTGCATATTTTTCGCAAACAATATCTTCTTTGGAATGTTTTTCAAAAATCTTAAGAGCCAGATTAAACTTGCCAGCATAAAACAATTCCCAAGCTCCATCAAAATCTTCAAAAATAGTTTTCTTTAATTTTTCTGTTTCGGCATTTTTTTCTAAAGGCTCATACACTATAACTGGTTCGTTTTTTCCAACTACAGCCACATTGGCAATTTTTCGCCATTCTAAATCTGCACCATATTTTACAGCCGCATTTTTTGTAGCTTCTGTACAAAGAATGTAAGTGCCAAACTGTTTGTTCAAACCTTCCAGACGGGAAGCAAGATTTACACTGTCACCAATCATTGTGTAATCAAAACGGTTTTGTGAACCCATATTTCCAACAACGGCAAAGCCTGTATTTATACCAATGCGCTGGTAAAGTTTTTTTCCACACAATTGTTCAAACTCTGAACGCAATTCCGAAAGACGCTTCTGACATTCCATTGCCGCAGAAATTATTCTAAAAGCATGATTTTCTTCTTCTAAAGGTGCATTCCAAAAAGCTACAATGGCATCACCTTCGTATTTGTCGATTGTACCACCATGTTTTAAAATAATATCACTCATTTCTGAAAGATATTTGTTTAAAATTCCAATAAGTTTTTCTGGAGGAATATGCTCGGAAATAGAAGTAAAGCCTTGAATATCGGAAAAATAAATACTAATTTCGCGGCGTTCTCCACCAAGCTTTAATTTTTCTGGCTCTGCAATCAACTGTTCAATAACTGTTGGACTTAAATACTGTCCAAAAGCCGATTTTATGAATCTTTTTTGGCGGCCTTCCACAGCATAACTAAATCCTAATGACACAAGGAAGGTAGAAAGGAAACCAAAGATTCCAGGAATCATCTGAAGGAAAAAGCCTGGTATAAACAGAACATAAGGCACAATTACCGCCAAAAGACAGCTCGCAATAAAACAAATAATAATGCTTACTACAATTTTGGTTTGGGAACGATTTCTTTCTGCCAATGCCATAAAAAACCCTGTGAATAAACACAAAAAGAAAATCCATAAAATCTGAACAAAGCCTGGTAATTTTTTTACAAAGGAATTGTTCAAAACATTGTCGATGGTGGTAATGTGCACACCAACGCCTGGAAATACCTGAGAAACTGGTGTAGAACAAATATCAAATAATCCAGGGGCATAATATCCTACAAAAACATAAAAATCGTCAAAATCTTCTGGGGTATACAGGCCTGTGGTTTCTCCATTTTTCCAGGCATAAGCGCTTTGTAAAATGTCGGAAGCTCTGTAAGGATTGTAAATATTTGTAGTTTTTTGATAGCGCAAAAGAAGGGTGTTATCGTCAAGAAGTGGTAATTCTGGAAGATTTTCTTTATTGAGTAAAATTGGTGCAAAACCCAGATTTGGATATTCTTTTCCTTCAAACTGATAAGAAAGTCTTACCCGACGAATAATATCATCTTTGTCTTTTTTGCTGGTTACATTGGCAATAATTGCGGCATTATCACGAATAACATCTATTGGTAAAAGAATTGACTCTTCGCCATAGGCATCTTTTTCTACAAAAAGCGTCTGTATTACTTTACCACTATTTTTTTCGGCCTGGGCAAAACGAAGGTCGTCTTCTGGTCCATAGATTGAAGGTTCTGTAAAAAAAATATCGAAGGCAATGGAATTAACTTTTCCTGCTGATATAAAATCTACAATATCGGCATAGGCACTTCTTGGCCAAGGCCAGCCCCAGCCTAATTCTTTTTGTGCCCAATCTATGCTGTCTTGATCTACGGCTATAAAAATTATGTCGTCGCTACGAGAAACTGTGGAAGCAGTGTTTTTCATTCTGCCGTCGTAAGTTTTATTTTCCAACCCTGTAAAAATGGATGTTAAATTAAGCAGAACAATTGCCACAAAACAACATCCACTTATAACAACCGACCGTAAAAGTATTTTCTGTTTTTCGCTAGCCATAAAATAATTCTCGTTTTAATCAAGAGGTGCTACATAATAATTAAATCTTTTTTGTCGTACCGATTTTGATGCACCTGAAGCTTTTATTGCTTTTAGTTCTTTTTTTACATTGGCAATGCGTCGTTCTGGCTCCGGATGCGTTTTTGCCCATCCACTTTTTGATTTGGTAGTTGTATTTTCCAAATGAGAAAGCATATCTATCATACAACGAGGGTCGTAACCAGCCATAGCCATAAGTTTTAAAGCATAAGCGTCTGCAAGAAACTCTTGAGAAACCGAGAAACCAGTGTTTACCAATGTTCCTACAATTTCTGAGGCTGAATCTCCTAAGGCGGCAATGTCTTTTGCAAAAACTGCTAAATCGCTGTTAATATCAGAGGCAACTGCGGCAACAGAAGCGGCTGTTTTTAAAATGGCATCGGTTATTCTGCTTGACTGAATAGCTGTAATACTATGTTTAAGTTGAATATGAGCTATTTCGTGTGCAAGAACTGCGGCAATTTCATCTTCGCAAGTGACAGTTTTTAAAAGCCCTGTGGTTACAAAAATATGTCCTCCTGGTGTTGCCATGGCGTTAATTTCGTTACTGTCAATTATGGCTACAAAATATCCTTTATAAAGATATGGATAGGAAGAATTGATTGTAATTGCACTGCAAATCTTATTTAAATATTCAGTAGTTTCTGGAACTTTTTTTATTTTATAAAGGGAAGTAATATTGGCGGCAACGGAGCGACCAATATAATATTCCATTTCTGGAGTAAAACCTTCGCTGGCTTTTTCTATACTTTTAATGCCGTTTACAACAGTTGCGCTTACAAGATCTACATTTTCGTCGTCTATAAAACCGTCTAAAAACTGGTCAAAGGTTACACAAGAAGAAAAAAGAATGGAGCTTACAAAAAGTGCAGCCATAAAAGACCAAAAACTTGTGCTTTTTAATTTTTTGCTGAATATTTTTTTCATTTTATGTCTCCTAAAAACAATCTTCCTTTTTCAATAAATGACATGGTTGCGTTTTCGGAAACACTATTCTGTTCTATGGAATCTACTTCGTCAAAGGAAATGTTATAAACCTGTGTGTATTGTTCTTCGATGGTGGAACTGAATCCTTTTCCTGCAAGAGCCAATTCGCTGGCATTGGTAGAAACCTGTGAATTGCTGGCTACTATTTTTTTTCGTGTAATGGAATTGGAGTTTACCCAACCGTTTATATTGCCTTTTGAAGATTTTATTTGTGCCCAGTTGCCTTTTTCTTTTATGAATGTGACTTTATCGCCATAAAAAAGTTTTCCAACCTGTTTTGCTCCAATGCTGGCCTTTTGTTTTACAATAAGAACTTCTGTTGCTACATACATTTCGGATGATTTTGCGTAAAGCGATGAAAAACAAAGCAAGTTTAACAAAATCCCAAAAATTATTTTTAGTTTAGTTTTCATAAGTTTTATAGTATCACAGAAAAATTATTATTTCTATGTTTGCATGGGAAATAAAGGGGCTTGCGAAGGCGTGGAAGGGGCGCGAAGCGAGTGCGAACGCAGTGAGCACCGTCCGTAGGTAAGCCCTGGAAGGCCGTAAGGCAATTTTAAGGGATGTTTTGTGGATTGGATAGTTCGCAAAAATCTTGTTTCGCCCAAAAGTTTATAATGAATTGTACTTTACACCATTTTTCCTTATACTCCTTTTTATGATTAAGGAAGTTTCTGTTACTATTCAGCCGGAAGATGAAAAAAATGCTGGGCTTATAAACCATCTTGTTGTAAAAGAGCTGCAAAAAGCTGGAATTAAAGCGGATAAAAAGGAAATGCAGCTGGAGTTTGTAAAAAAATCTATTGATGCTCGGCGTGGAAATCTTAAATATCATTTGAAATATAGAGTTTTTATTGGGGAAAAGCCGGAAGATTTTGAAAAAAAGGTTCCTTTGTGGAAAAAAGTGGATGAAAGGTCGGAAACGGTAACTATTATTGGGTCGGGACCGGCGGGGCTTTTTGCGGCTCTTAAACTTTTGGAATATGGTATTAGGCCTATTATTCTGGAACGGGGATGCGAAACTTCTCAGCGAAAAAAGGATATTGCGGCGATTAGCACTAAAGATTTGGTTAATGAAAACTCTAATTATTGTTTTGGTGAAGGCGGGGCTGGAACTTTTTCTGACGGTAAGCTTTATACTCGGAGCAACAAGCGGGGAAATATTGACGGTATTCTTGGGATTTTGGCGCATTTTGGGGCGGACAAGAAAATACTTACGGATGCCCATCCTCATATTGGGACGGACAAGCTGCCTCAAGTTATAAATGCTATTAGAAATAAAATTATTGAGCTGGGGGGACAGTTCTATTTTAATACTTGTGTTATGGATTTTGAATTAGTCCCTGCACAAAAGGATGAGTTTGCAACAAAAGCTGACATTTTGACAAAGAATGACTTTGCGATAAAGGATGCTGATGATGTTCTTGAAATAACGGGCGTTGTGGCAAAAAATACTTTGACGGGTGAAAAAATCGGGTTTAAAACAAAGCGGGTTATTTTGGCGACGGGGCACAGTGCTTCGGATATTTATGAACTTATTGCAAAAAAGGCTCCTGGGGCGTTGGAAGCTAAAACTTTTGCGGTGGGAGTGCGCGTTGAGCATCCTAGAAGTTTGATTGATAACATTCAATATCATGGAAGAACTGATAATATGCCGGCGGCTGAATATAGGGTTACGGCGCAGGTGGAAGAAAGAGGGGTTTATTCTTTTTGTATGTGTCCTGGGGGATTTGTGGTTCCTTCGGCTTCGGGGCCTGATGAAATTGTTGTGAATGGTATGTCGGCTTCGGGGCGTAATTCTAAGTGGTCGAATGCGGCTATTGTTGTGGAAATTAGACCGGAAGATATTCCTGAAAAACACAGAATTGAAGCGGAAAAGATGGGGTGCGCGGATTTGGCGGGACTTTTATTCCGTACGGAAATTGAACGGAAGGCTAAGGCTAATGGAAAGGGGCAGGCGGCACCGGCTCAAATGATGGTGGATTTTTTGGATAATAAAAAGTCGGTGGAGTTTCCGCCAACTAGTTATACTGCAGGAATTGTTTCTTCGAATCTTAAGGAATGGATGCCGGAAATTATTACCAGAAGGCTGGCGGAAGGATTTTTGGCTATTAACAAAAATATGAAGGGATTTGTAAGTAAGCAGGCGCTTTTGATTGCCCCGGAAACCAGAACTAGTACTCCGGTGCGTATTGTTAGAAATAAGGAAACGCTTGAATGCAATTTTATTAAAGGGCTTTATCCGGCGGGGGAAGGAAGTGGATATTCGGGGGGAATTGTTTCCAGCGCTATGGATGGGGAAAAAATTGCTATGGAGATTGCAAAAAGTTTATAGGTGTATGGATTTTCTATAAAAACTGATGGAATTGTGGAAAATCAAAGCATTTGTGATTTTTCAAACGGCGCATTTGTGATTAAAACAATCTATGGGGCTGTCTAACAAGTATTTGTCATGCTGAACTTGATTCAGTTCTGAAGTTATTCAGACTCCCACTAGATTTAGTGTGAGATCCTGAAACTAGTTCAGGATGACGCTATTATGCGAACTTTTTGGACAGCCCAATAACTAAAACAAACTGTTCATAACTAAAACAACTCATTTATAATTTTTTTCTTTTTTTTTCCACGCGGGTACTCTATAATTATATGGTTATGAAAAAAGATTGGATCAACTTGGAGAGGGTTGTATCTTTTATAGGCTTCTTGTTTTTAACGGTTGCTTTTTTAGGTTGTTATGTAATGAATGGTGACCCAAACAGTATTATTCCTAATGACAGGATTGTTTTACTTTTTATTCATTCAACCTGTGCATTAGCCTCTCTTGTAAATACTTTTTTTCCTAAAAGAATTACAGAGCTTTCTATTCTTATTATTGAAAGCGTTTTTACAATTGTTACAAATTACGAAATGCTGGGGATTTTCTTTTTTTACAATGCAATCATTTTAATTTTGCTGGACAATCTGTTCAAAAAGAGACCTAAAAAACTTCTGATTCTTTTGTTCATTATTCATTTTGTGGATATTCTTTTGATGTTTACCCACGGATGGGCTAGAACTTTTATTGCCTTTTTTACTTCTTTCTACTTTTTTGCTTTTTATGCCTGGGTTTATTCTCTTTTACGACAAAAGCTTTCCTGCTTGATTCCTACTCAGATTACTAATAATTCTTCTTTGGCAAATACACCAAAAGGTTCTGTGGTTAAACTTTCGGATTATAATCTTTCGGAACGGCAGATTGCCTTTATTCTTGATTATTTAAAGAATTGTTGCAATTACAAGGCCTTAAGTGAAAAGTACAATGTTAGTCATTCCACTGTAAAGCATGAGTTCTCTGAAGTTTTTAAGGTTTTTAATGTGGAAAGAATTGAAGATCTTAAGATTTTGCTTTTGCAGTATCAAATTGAAAAATAACCTAGAGTACAAAAAAAAGAGGCTGCCTAAAAATAGACAGCCCCTTCTCTCCGTTTGGATAAACTCACTCATTCCGATTGGTAGTCTTCATCAAAAACTTTTCTGAAAGACTTTTTTACTCTCGTCTCAATGCCATTCGGTTTTCAAAGCCAAATAGATATATTCCTTTTTTTTAGTTGTTTAGTTTTTTTGCAGTTATAAAACAAGGCTTTTGATGGCACTTTTTTTAACTTATAAATATGATAGGTGAAAAAAATTTAATCGTCAATTATGTAAAATACGAATTAACCGAAGTTAATAAAAATTAACCGCGGTTAATTTTTATTAACTTCGGTTAATTTTAAAATCCGCTGATAAAAAGCAATAATCAAACGATAAATAAAAAATAATTCCAAAAAATTGAATATCTTCTGAGCATTGAAACTCAAAATTTCTTCTGTTATTATTGAAGCATTGTAATAATTTTAGAGTTACAAATGGAAAATCAGGAATATTTACAAAATCAGCTAATAACTTACATTGGAAATAAACGGGCTCTTTTAGATTTTATTGGAAAAGCTATAGAAATTGTTTTAAAGGAGCTTGGAAAAGACAAAATTGATTGTCTGGATATGTTTTCTGGCAGTGGTGTTGTAGCTCGATATTTAAAACAATTTTCATCATCCCTCACTGTAAACGATTTAGAGCAATATTCTTCTATTATAAATACATGTTATCTGGCAAATCTTTCTGACCAGGAAAAACTGGAATTACAAAAACTGCACAAGGAATTATCTGAAAAAATTGATGCGGCTATGAATGGTTTGGAAAAATCAAATGCATTGGGAAACTCTTTTGGCGAAAACTCTGCACCTGGCTTTATTAGTGAATTATATTCACCAAAAAACATCACCAACATTCAATCCACTGACCGCTGTTTTTACACAACCTACAATGCCAACTACATAGACATTTCTCGACAATTGATAAACACAGAAATCCCCGAAAAATATCGCCCATTTTTTATTGCACCTTTGCTTTCCGAAGCTTCCATCCACGCCAATACATCTGGTGTTTTTAAAGGCTTTTACAAAAACTCCCAAACGGGCATTGGTCAATTCGGTGGCAACGGTAAAAATGCCATAAGCAGAATTATGGGAAAAATACAGATTCCCTTCCCGGTTTTTTCTTCCAACCAGTGTCCATTCAGAGTTTTTAACGAAGATGCAAACTCTCTGGTTTTGCGGCCAGAACTGTATGATATTCCACAATCCCAAAATCATATTTTTGATTTGGCATACTTTGATCCTCCTTACAATCAGCATCCTTATGGCTCCAATTATTTTATGCTCAATCTGATTGCAAAATATGAACGGCCGGAAGTTTCGTTGAGCAGAGTTTCGGGTATACCAACGGATTGGAACAGATCTAACTATAATAAACAAAAAAAGGTTCAGGAGATTTTCTTTGAACTTATAAAAAATGTGCGCGCCAAATATGTGCTCATTTCCTTTAATTCCGAAGGTTTTATTTCAAAAGATGAGATGATGGATTTTCTTTCTTCCTGTGGCAAAGTTCAAATCTTGGAAGAAAATTATAATACTTTCCGTGGGTCGCGTAATCTTAAAAAACGGAATATTTATGTAAAGGAATATCTGTTCTTGCTAAAAAAAGATTTTTAGTTTGCCTTTTTCTCTCAAATTATGGTGGTAGTTTTCAGTTCATATTTGTGATAATCTATACTTATGAACAAACGAGCAATTATTCATGTTGAAAACACAGAAGGTGTTATTAATTTTTCGCGATTTTTATCTGAACAAGGTTGGACCATTCTTTCTGCCAACAAAACCGAAGAGCTTTTAAAACGGGAGCAAATCAATGTAATCCGTGAGCCTTCGCTGATGGGAAACAATCTTTTCAAAAACGACCTGCTCGAAATATTGGAACAAATTGCCAATACCCGTTATTACGAAAATCAATCCGACAGCATTCCTGACGACAAAGAAAATGGCTGCCTTTTTATCATTTGTATGAATATCAATCCGGTTATTTTGCCCTTAAATTCCCACGACAAAAACTCCAGCCAAAATCAACTCAAAACTTTGTCAAAACCAGAATCTTTTTTTGTTTCAAAAATAATCCGCAGTGCCTTTGAAAACTACGAAAATATTTTGATTCTAACCGACCCAGATGATTACAAAGAAGCAATGATTCAAATTAGAACCAACAATATAACAGATAATTTCCGACTAAAACTGGCCGCAAAAGCTCTTAATTTGATTTCGGCCTACGACAGCTCCATTTCTTCCACAATTTTAATGCGCGAAGAAATCTCCCAAAGCGAGTTTATGAATTATCTGATGATTCCTTTCAAAAAGCAGCAGGTGTTGGAGCACGGTGCAAATCCACAGCAGGCAGCATGTCTATACAAGTTTCCAACTGAAACAGGAATTATGTCTGGACTTCAAAAAATGCCCGAAAAATCTCTGAACTACAATCTTATTGCCGATGTTTCCTACGCCTGGGAACTTGTAAGCTCCGTTTATCTTAATCTAAAAAACCAGTTCACCGTAAAAAGCACAAACCGCGACGGCTACGAATACACCACCCAGTTTACGCCACAAACCGGAACAGTTTATACAGTTGCCGTAAAATACAAATCCATTCTTGGAGCATCCCTTGCCACAAATGTAACAGATTCTTTCAAAAAAACTTTCTGCTACGACACAAACATCATCGACAACAGCGTAATTGCCTCCAGCTCCGTAATTGACGACCATTCCGCCGAACTAATATCCAAACAAAATTTTGCCGCCATCGTTGCCCCAGGATTTACTCAGGAAGCAAAAGACATTCTTTCCGCCAACAAAAACATCCAGCTCATTTCCACATCAAACACCAGCCTTTCCTACTTCGACATGGACCTTTTCAGCGGTGGAATTCTCTTCCAAACAAAAGACATCAATCTGTGCGACCATTGGCACATAAAAACCCAAAACCGCCCAAAACAGGAACTCTGCGACAAACTACTTTTCGGCATGAATTTAACCACCAACACCCACACCCATTCCGCCATTCTTCTGCGGGATAATTATATTTTAGGCATTGCCCAAGGCTGTAAATCTCAAATTCGAGCCTTGCAGGAAGTAATTTTAGATGCAAAAGAATTCTCCCCACAAGAAAATTCAGAAAAAAACGATGTGCTAATTTGCGACACACCAATTCCAAACTGCAACGAAATTCGCGAACTAATTGAGCGAGGTGTAACCGCAATCATACAGCCAGGTGGTTCCCAGTCCGACCAAGAATTAATTCAATATTGCGACGACCACAACATCACCCTAATTTTTACAAATATGACCCATATTTCGTACTAATTTTTTCGTCCAAAACACCGACAATACACTTATACTCAAATAAATTCCGTGGAGAATAAAATGCTTTACTATTTAGGACAATTTTTACAGCAATACTGGGGACCAGCCCGCCTTTTACAATCTTACGCAGTAATAATTGCCATATCCCTTTACCTAGGTTTCTTTTTAGCCTACAAACTCATACCAAAATTCTATGACTGGCTTCCTCACGATCGAGGCCGGGAATTCGCCATAAAAGAAAATTCAGATGCCGCAAAAGGCAAACCAACCGGAGCCGGCAGCGTATTCATCACACTTTTTGTACTAATCTGCTTTCTGTTAGTTCCAATGTCCTGGTCAAGAGCCGCCATCTTAGTTCTCACTTGGCTTACCATGCTCACAGGCTTTTTAGACGACCGAAGTACCACAAGCTGGGGCGAATATTTAAAAGGAGCCCTAGACCTAATCATCAGTGTTTCCGCCGCTTTCATCCTTTATTACGGACTAAAAGCCCTTTCACCAAACGGCACAGTAACATTCTGGCTCCCATTCATCACCCACGAAATCGTCGTTCACCCAGTAGTTTACATAATCATTTGTACCATAATGCTCTGGGCCTCCATCAACACCACCAACTGTACCGACGGCGTAGATGGCCTTTCCGCAACCTTAGTTTTAATCGCCTTATTAACCCTCGGCAGCATTTTCTACTTCATCTTAGGCCATGTAGATATTTCCAACTACCTGTTAGTTCCACACTTCAAAGCCGGTGCAAACTGGGCCGCCATGATTTTCTCACTAGCAGGCGTAGTAATGGGCTATTTATGGCACAACGCATTCCCAAGCAAATGTTTAATGGGAGATGCCGGTAGCCGCGCCCTAGGATTCTTCATCGGAGTCTGCGTAATGGTATCAGGCAATCCATTCATAATCTTAGCCACATCATCCATAATTTTCATAAACGGCGGTATGGGCTTACTAAAAGTTTTCCTCCTAAGATTCTTCAAAATTAAAATCTTCGAAAACATCCGCTTCCCACTGCACGATCACATGCGCAAAAACCTCGGCTGGTCACCAACCCAAGTGCTCCTAAAGTTTATGATAATGCAGTTGCTCATAACCTGCGCCGTATTGGGCATCTTCTTCAAAATCAGATAATTAATAAAAAAAGGGGGAAGTCTCCCCCTCGCTGCAACCACTGGTGTAGTTTCGCCAAGCTCAACCACACCAGCGTTTTCCGCTACCCCTTCTAGCGGGCACCTAAAACTACAAATAAGCACAAAGTTCAAAAAAAGCCACAAAAGCCTTTGCCGCCCGCAACGCCCAGTGCTTTTATAAAATCATCGGTAAAATGTCACCGCAAACCGCAGTTCCATCATCCAGTTTTTATTACTTAAACAATTCCACCAGAGTTTTTGCATCGCGAATAATATTATCTACAATACAATATTCATTTGGTTGGTGAGCCTGATCATCCAAAGAACTCCAAACCACAGCGTCAATGCCTTCCCGTCTAAGCTCAGCACCAACAGTTCCACCGCCAATTCCCACAAATCTTGGTTCAATATTATGAACTTTTTTTATAGCCGCAGCCAGTTTTTGAGCCACAGGAGCAGAAACTTCAGTTGCCGGAGATTCAGACTTTTGCGGTGTAGAATATTCAATTTTTACACCATATTCCTTTTCTACTTCTCTGCAAAGCTTATCAATCTGTTCCAAAACCTCATTAAGCTTATAGCAAGGCAAAATACGGCAATCCATACAAAAAGTATCTTCACCAGGAATTATATTTATAGAATCAACATTCTTTTCTCTTTTCGTTGGTTGAAAAGTTGAATAATTTGGTTCAAATAAATCGTCAGTTTTGTTGAATATTTTTTCAAGATTATGCAAACGCACAGACAAATCACAAGCCGCAAGACATGCATTTGCTCCAGAATCTGGTCTGGAACCGTGAGTCTGTTTTCCCATTACATGAACTTTTAACCAGATAAGATTTTTTTCTGCAATTTCTATAGTTTGGCCAAGAGAATCTCCACCATCAGGAATTAAAATTAAATCATTCTTGCGGAATAAATCTGTGTTGTGAATAAGCCAAATCATTCCGTATTCACTGCCGTTTTCTTCGTCAGCCGCAAATAAAAGCTTTATTGTATGAGAAGGCTTAATATTATTTTTAATGTAATAAAGAGCCGCCAAAACACCAGAACAAAGTCCCTGCTGATTATCTTCTACACCGCGACCAAAAAGTTTTCCGTCTTTTTCTACAACTTCCCAAGGATTCGTATTCCACAAAGACAAATCACCAACGGGCACTACATCAAGATGGGCAATTACCCAAACTCGTTGAGAATCATCTTCACCGGGAATTGTAGCCACTAAAGAAGGTCTTACACCGGCGGAAACTCTGGAATCGGGGGCTTCGTAGCGCTGAACATCGTTAAAGCCAACTTTTTTAAGCCAGTTTTCCAAAGCGGCGGCTTTTTGGGCTTCTCCGTCACCTCCGCCTTCTGGGGCTATTGCGGGAATTGAAGTCAGCATTTTTTCTAGTGCTATAATTTCCTGACGATTATCTTCCATGAACTTTTCAACCGATACCATAAATCACGCCTCTATTACTAAATTGTATTTGTAAAAACTGTTTTTAAGTGCAATTTTCAAATAAAAAAACTTCCAGTCAGAAGTCGTCCGCCAGAACCGCTCGATATCTCGCTAGACGCTGAGCGCTGTATGGAAACTATCGAACAGCACTCAGAACCTTTCTGTCAGCCGCCCTCTTCCCTCGCGTTTTTTTAATGCATTGGGAATTAAAAACTGTTTTTACAGGCAAACTACATAAAAAATAACTACCGGTCAGTAAGTCTCTGCCAGAATCGCTCACTAGTTCGCTAGACGCTGAGCGCTGCAAGGAAACTATTGAACAGCACTCAGAGCCTT
>JAKSTL010000067.1 GCA_024402595.1 Treponema sp.
CGGCATGGTCCATAGCAAGACCCATTTTGTTGCGATATTCTTCCAATGCAGCATCATCCATTTTGATGAAGCCTTCAACAACAGGAATATCAGCTGGAACATCCATCTGCATTTTTAATGTTTCAGGTTTTTCAGCTCCTGTAAGTCTAGAATCTACTGGGTTTACAAGATAGCTCTGGATTTTTTTAATATCATCTTCAGAAGGATTTCCTGCAAGAACAACAATTTTTGCACAGCGAACAACAGGTGCTTCTGAATTAGTTTTTACATTTTTAAGACCAGCACGGAGCAAACCAATACACTGCTCTGCACTATCTGCACGCTGATCATACTGTCCTGGAAGAAATTCCCAGATAATCTGTTTTCCTTCAACAGCTGGAAGTTCTTCAAAAGAAACGTAATCGCTCTGTGGTTCAGAGAAAATGCGTGTTGCTGCAATTTTTGCAACTTCATCACTTACATTTTCAATATCATAACGATTGAAATAACGAACTCCAGTTACGCTGGAAATTCCCAAAAAACCATTAATCTGTGATAAATAACTTTTAGCCTCGTTTTCAAAACCAGGCTTTCTTTCTACGTAGAGTCTGTACATAGAATTTATTATAGTGAATTTATCCAGCAAGTACAATGAATGAAAAAAACACAAAAAAATTAAAAGTAAATCTGATGTAAAATCTTATAAGAAGTTTCAGAAACCTTGGAACTTACCTATAACAATTTTAAACGATTTCTTCTATTGTAAAACGCCAGAATTTAGATAGTGTTCATAGGAAGTTTCAAGATCAAAAAAGACATCTCCATGATCAGGTGCCTCCTGCCTAGGAATCATAAAATCTTTTCCATAAAGTTGAACCAAAATTTTCTCAGGTGCACTAGGAACTGAAATTTCTGTATCTTCAAAAGGTACTGTCTGGGCATTCATATAACATTCTTTTGGCATAAATTTCGGTTGCTTCAAATGGTTATAGCCTCTGTACAACAATTTATCAACATATTCCGCATTTTTCCTATTTCCCATCCGTCCAATCGAATCAAAAATGAAATAAAAAAAACTCTGTGGCAGAAGAAATATAAGAGGAGCCAAAACAATAAGCATTATTCTATAAGATTTTGATTTTGGGATGCCTATAAAAGCTTTCCTCTCCTTAAATTTTAAAATACATTTTATCCAAAAAAGCATTTTCAACTGAAGTTTTCTTACAAACTGCGACTCAGGAACTCCATCCAAAGGAAAAATATCTATAAATAATCCCTGATTAATTTTCTTTACTGGAAATTGACTGTACAATATCGCCGTTGTGTCAGATTTTCTTATTTTTAGTAACCCTGAATAATAACCTTTTTCATTATAACCCGTTTGCAAAAAATAAGGATATTGAAGCTCCTTTTTCGCATATTTTATAAACTTCTGATAATCCTTACGAAGCATAACTAAATCAATATCATTATCCCAAGGAATAAACTTATTATTTCTTACAATACCCAATAAAGTTCCAGAATCAGCAAAATATTTTAATCCATGTCTCTGGCAAATATTTTTTACCTGCTCCAGCAACAATAATTCGCACTTTTGTATATCCTGAAGATTCGTCGTTTTCATGATTTACCTCAATCACTCACTTTTTTGTTATAAAAACACTTTTTCTCTTGAAAACACAACTTAAATATCTTAATTAAAGGATTTGTTGATTCTTTCTTTCAATATAGATGTGCTAATTCCCTGTGTATATGGCAAATATTCAATCTTTGTTCCATATTCTTCAAATTGTTTTTCTGTTTTCAAATATCTCTCGCTTCCTTTCCAATCATCTCCAGAAAACAATACATCAAAATGATGATTTTTCAGTAATAACATTTTATCTTCTGTCTCCTGAATATCCACAAGAATAACTTCATCAACACATTTTAAGGAATTAATAATTCGCAATCTTTCATTCTCAGGGAAAACAGGTATTTTTTTCTTTATATTATTTACATAATCATCGTTGCAAACAGCTACAATAAGATACTCACATTGTTCTTTACATCGTTCAAATAAATTAAGATGTCCTACATGAAAAAGATCAAAGACGCCAACTGTTATACCAACTTTATATTTTTTGCTCATCAAAACACCTCTTCTGATATTTCCTTTGATTCTAATTTATGAAAAATAAAATAACAAGTTATCAATGATCATTTACTTTAAAAAAGAAAAAAAAGAGCGCCCCCTGAAAATCAAGCGACGCCCAATTCTTAATTCTTAATTCTTAATTCTTAATCCTTAATTCTTAATTAAAACTTATAAGTTCCCGTTGTAATAGTTCCGCCATTTGAATAAATATCAAAATTAACAGACTTTTTAGCATTAGCCAGTTCATAGTAGAACTCTGCAAGATTAGTAACCGCAGTTCCATTTACCGCCGTAATAATATCACCATTTTGCAATCTAAGACTTGCAGCTGGAGACTTGGCTTCTACATTAGAAACTACAACACCCTTAATTTTCTTTTCAATTTCAAGTTCTTTGCGAACATCATCAGTTAATGCGGTTGCAATAAATCCAGGCCACAATTTGTTATTTTGATTTTCCACATCCTTTGAACGCTCTTCAATCTTAACCGAAATAACCGGCATACGATTTCCCCCGCGAACAACAACAAATTTTGCAGTAGTTCCAGCTTCAAGATAACCCACATCCCGCACAAGCTGATTAACAGATTTTACTTCCTTGCCGTTTAATTCCACAATATAATCGCCCGGTTTAATTCCACCCTTATAAGCAGGAGAGCCCTGGAATATTTCAGCCGCAAAAGCACCATTTATCTTATCAACACCAAGCTCCTTTTTATAATCATTATCAATATCAAGCAAAGAAACTCCAAGCCAGCCGTAAGTTACCTTACCATTTTTAATAAAGGCATCAATAGAGTTTTTTACATTATTAATAGGAATCGCAAAACCAAGACCCACAGAGCCACCACTGGAAGAAGCAATCCAAGTATTTATACCAATAACTTCACCATAAATATTAACAAGAGGACCACCCGAGTTTCCCTGATTAATTGCCGCATCAGTCTGAATATAATCACTAATTGAAGACATATGACTTTCTGAACGACCAGTTGCACTGACAATTCCCTGAGTTACAGACTGGCTATAACCAAGAGGAGCACCAAAAGCAAGACAAATATCACCAGGCATTACAGTATCAGAATTACCCAACTCTGCCACAGGAATTGAAACATCATTAGATTCAAAAGAAACAAGAGCTATATCAATTCGTGCATCAGCACCAACAAGTTTTCCTTCAAACTCACGACCATCGTTCAACTTTACGCTTATTTTAGTTGCCCCGCCAGCCACATGATTATTTGTAAGAACATATAAAGTATTGCCCGTTCTTCTAACAATTACACCAGAACCAAGCCCCTTAGCCTGATATTCCCGAGTTCCCTTATCATTTCCCCGCTGATTTGGAGTACCAAAGAAAAAATCAAAAGGACTGGTCATTCCACCAAAAGGATCTGTATAAGTTTTAGTTTCAGTAACATCAACTTCAACCACAGCAGGAAGCAAAGTTTCGCTTACACTTCGGAAAGTTGTCTGTAAAGCTTCTACAACAGACAAAGCCTGAGCCGCATTAGTTCCCGACTTTCTCTGAGGATCAGCAAAAACTCCCGTCGCCACAAAAGCGCTTAAGATTAAACAAGAAATCAGTTTTAATGTTTTTTTCATTTTATCTTACCTCGTATTTTGATAATAATATTCATTTCATCTCTGTTAAATATAATAACAAACAAAAAAAAGAGTTACATAAAAAAGAGATAAATTAAAGATTTTTAAGAAATCAGCCGTTTGCAGTAATTTCAAGAAATAAAATATTTCAAAATAGAGAAAATTACTTAAGATTCTTATAATTCAAATCTGTAAGAACTTCGTTATGGTCGCTAAAAACTGCAACAGTGTGTTCTTCATGACAAGAAACCTTACCGTCTTCCGTAAGCACAGTCCAACCATCATCTGCAGTATAAACATCAGGAACACCCATATTTATCATAGGTTCAATGGCAAGCACCATTCCTTCCTTTATTCGTGGATTCAAACCATGAGATGGACAGTTTGGCACACTTGGATCCTCGTGAACATCCAGCCCAACCCCGTGTCCACAATAATCATAAACAACGCCATAACCATTTTTTCTGGCAACCTCGTAAACCGCCTTAGAAATATCACTTATTCTGTTACCAACCACACAAGCCGCAATACCCGCCTGCAAACATTCTTCCGTAACCTTCTGCAGTTTTCTAACTTCTGGCGAAACATTTCCAATTAAAAGACTGTGGGTTGTATCACTTATATAACCATCCAAATCAATACCCACATCCAGACTAACCAAATCTCCATCTTTAACAATGCGTTTTTTAGAAGGAAGCCCATGAATAACTTCATTATTTATACTTATACAAACAACCCCAGGAAATCCTTCCCGCTTCCAAGCAGGTTTTCCACCATGAGAAACAATGTATTTTTCGAACATTTCATCAATTTGTTTTGTCGAAAGCCCCGCATGGATTTGAGGAATAAGCTCGTTAAACATATCCGCAGTTAAATGACAAGCTTTTCTAATTTTATCTATCTGTTCCTGTGTCTTTAAATGAATCATAGTCTTTTCCGAAATCCAGCAATGTTTATTCAGGAGGGGAAATCTGCATTGCAGAAGAATCTGCATTGCAGATTAGCCTTCCCCTCGCTTCAGCCAACAAAGTTGTCTTCCGCTACCCCTTCTGCGGGGCAATCTCTTGAGCAACACGCCCCGCAACGCCCCTATTTTATCACCAAGTAAAATAAAATACTAGACTTTTGTTAGATTAACCTAACTTCATACTTTCCCGCAAACAAACTTCCGCAGTATAAGAATCTCCAAGCCTTGCATATTCTTCACTCATTTTCCTTAAGAAAAACGCATCATTTGCCTTTCCCAGATTCAAATCTAAAGCTCGTTCATAAACATCCAGAGCCAGTTCATCAGAAATGACGCCATCAATATTTTTTTTAAGAATATTCAAAGTAAAAGCAATTACTTCTGGGAAAAAAATGTAAAAATAAGTATAGGAATATTCCATTTTAATAATCTGTTCCAACAAAATAATTGCATCGTAATATTCACCACGAATTACCAGCTCTTCTGCAAGAATGTAACCGTAATCCATAAAATCTTCTCTGGTAAAATAATCTTTTAAAGTAAAACCCGTGGAAGACATTTGCATTTTTTTAAACTCTGCAACCGCTTCATCCTCTTTTTGATGCATAAGAGTATAAAAAATTAATTTTGCACGACTTTCGCTATCCTGGCGTTCAGAAAGCCATTTGTAATAATCAAAAGAATCCGCTTTGGAAAAATCCTGTTTATGTCTTACAAAATAAGATTCATCAAAAATAGAACGCTGTCTGGAATCAGAAAGAACACGATAAGCTTTTAGAACTTCGTTAAACTCTTCAACATGAGAATTATCGCCTACTTTATCTGGATGGAGCTGCTTAACTTTTTCCCTGTACGCCTTTTTTATTTCCGCAAAGGAAGCATTCTGTCTTACACCTAAAATCTTATAAAAGTTTTTCATATAATAAATATAGCAGATTTTTTTATATATAACTAAAAAAGCTTAAAATCCTTTTCAATATTTTCTTTTTGCGCCACAATCACAGGACATTTTGCATTGGAAAGGATTTCTGTTTTATGAGTAGAAAGTACATTTTTAGAAGAATCTCTGTAACGAACTTCCTTTGTTTTTTCTTTACCGCCAATAACCAAAAAATCAGCACCGTATTGTTCAGCCGCTTTAACAATTTCGGAACACACATTTCCTTCAAGAAGCTGGGTTTCTATTTCTATTCCTTTTAAACTTCCCAAAGATTTTATATAATCCAAATTATTCTGGCCCTCATAGTGCAAATCCTTGGTAAAATCTCGTTCTTCTTCAGATATTAAAATCTGATTTATTCCAAGATACTTTATTGTAGCTGTATCCACAACATAAACTGCTTTTAAACTGGCATTAAGACTTTTTGCCAGCATAATTGCATACATAGCGCCATGAACCGATTCCTGAGTTCCATTTACAGCCACTAAAACTTTTTTAATAAAACTTTTCATAAACCTTTTTTCTTCAACGCCTTCAACACAAAAATATTTTCTCGTTCCCGTTCTTCAAGAACACTTTCTATGTAAGTTTTTGTTTCCTTTGCCTGTGGAATAATCATTTTATCTAAGGCATTAACACGGCGCTGAGTTCTTTTTACTTCTTCGGCCAAACGCCACACAATTGTTCTAATAGAAGCCATTTGTGCCAGAAGTGTTAGAAGTTCAAAAAATTTTACAATAGTTTCATCCGTATTGGCATAAGTTCCAAGAAAAGAATAAAAAAGCTCTTTTTCAGGAAGCTGAACATCTATAGTTTCAAACTGCATTCCACCAATAGTTACAACTCTTTCTTCCATTTCAAAATCGTAGTGAATTGCATGAGAGATTCGTTCTATCTGGTCTGCACCATCCATCAAAAGCATTCGTTTAAAAGCGGGATAAGCCTGCTGAATTACTTTATCAATTTCTTCTTCCAGCTTTTTTACCTGTTCCACTAAATGCATAAGTTCCCGTACAAGAATCTCCCGTTTTTCTTCCAACAGTTCATAACCATTGGTAGAAACGGCTAATTGTTCCTTAATTGCGAGAAGATTAGATTTTGTTGGTGCAATATTTTGCTTAGCCACGATATTTTCCTATTAATTCTGGTTTAATACGAGTTAACTCTTCTACAGGAAGTTCTTTTAGAATGTTCCAGCCTAAATCCAAGGTCTGTTCAATGGTGCGGTTTTCATTTTCATCCTGACCAAAGAACTCGTTTTCAAGTCGTTCACCAAACTTTAGATACATGCGGTCCAAATCACTAAGCTCTTCTTCACCAATAATGGCGGCAAGATTTCGTATTGATTTTACCTTTGAATAAGAGGCAAACAACTGAGAAGAAACATTTGCGTGATCTTCTCTGGTCATATCTGGACCAATACCGTCTTTCATCAAACGGGAAAGACTTGGCAAACCACTTACTGGAGGATAAATACCCGCCTGGAATAATTCTCGACCCAAAACAATCTGACCTTCCGTAATATAACCGGTTAAGTCTGGAATTGGGTGGGAAATATCATCATTTGGCATTGTAAGAATTGGGATTTGAGTAATAGAACCTTTTGAGCCCTTAATTTTACCAGCCCGTTCATAAAGTTCTGCCAAATCTGAATACAAATATCCAGGGTATCCTTTTCGTCCAGGAACTTCACCTCTAGTTGTAGAAATCTCTCGTAAAGCTTCGCAATAGTTAGTCATATCGGTCATAACTACAAGAACATGCATTCCTTTTTCAAAAGCAAGATATTCCGCAGCTGTTAAAGCACAACGAGGTGTAATAATTCGTTCAATAGATGGAGCATCTGCCAAAGATTGAAACATTACAACATTGGCAAGAACGCCAGATTCTTCAAAAGTATCTACAAAGAACTTTGCCACATCATATTTAATACCCATTCCAGCAAAAACCATAACGAACTTTTCATCACTGTTACGGAGCTTTGCCTGACGAATAATTTGAGCGGCAAGTTTATTATGAGGTAATCCATTTCCAGAAAAAATTGGAAGTTTCTGACCACGAACCAGAGAGTTCATTCCATCAATGGCAGAAATACCAGTTTGAATAAAGTCTCTTGGATAAACTCGGGCATAAGGATTTATAGGATTTCCATTTACATTGCGTTTTTCAGAAGAAAAGATTTCTGGATAACCGTCAATTGGTTCACCTAATCCATTAAAAACACGACCAAGAAGACCTTCCCCTACACGAAGCTCCAAAGGTTCATCTAAAAACTCAAAAGAAGATTCGTTCAAATCCAAACCAGTTGTAGAACCAAAAATCTGAACAACAACTGCGGTTTCGGAAATATCAACTATTTTTCCTGTGCGTTTTTCGCCATTTCTGTCGCGAACACATACGGTTTCGTTGTAAAATACATTTTCTGTTCGTTTTAATACAACAATTGGGCCGTCAACAGATGTAACGCCTCTATATTCAACACTTTTCATCTGTTCCTCCCTTATGCTTTTCTTCTTGCGGAATAAGCTCGTTCTAGTTCTCCAAGCTGCTCATCAAGATGCACCCGGATTTTCTCTATTTTATCTACTTCTTCATTGGAATACTGCATTTTAATACGAACAAGCTCGTCGCAAACAGGAAGAGTTTGAACTCGCAATAAAAGAGCGCCATTTTTTAACAAAGCGTCTGCACGGCGATAATATTCCATAATCAAATCTAGAATAAGAATCTGTTTTTCTATTGAACAATATTTGTCTATATCATCATAGGCATTCTGCTGCAAAAAGCCGTTTTTAATCATTTCTGCAACTTTTAGAATAAGCCGCTGAGATGGAGGCAAGGCATCTGGACCAATAAGTCGAACAATTTGTTCCAGCTTCTGTTCGCTTTTAAGCAAATCCAGTGCTTCCTGGCGTAATTTTGCCCACAAAGGATTTCTAATTTCCCACCAATCCCGAACTTCGTCTGCATATTCTGAATAAGAATCTATCCAACCAATTGCAGGATAATGACGGGCATTGGCAAGTTCTCTATCCAGCGCCCAGAAACAACGGATAAATCGTTTTGTATGCTGAGTAACTGGTTCTGAAAAGTCACCTCCAGGAGGAGAAACCGCTCCAATAACAGAAACAGAACCTTCTCTCTGACTTAAAGTTGTAACTCGACCTGCTCGTTCATAAAAAGAAGCAAGTCTGGTTGGTAAATAGGCAGGGAAACCTTCTTCTGCTGGCATTTCTTCCATACGACCAGAAAGTTCACGAAGAGCTTCTGCCCAACGAGAAGTTGAATCCGCCATAATTGCAACTGCCATTCCCATATCTCGGAAATATTCTGCCAAAGTAATTCCAGAATAAAGAGATACTTCGCGGGCGGCAACCGGCATATTGGAAGTATTTGCAATAAGAATTGTTCGTTCCATAATAGAACGGCCTGTTCTTGGGTCAATAAGTTCTGGGAACTCAGAAAGAACTTCTGTCATTTCGTTTCCTCGTTCACCACAACCAATATATACAATTAAATCTGCATCACACCATTTTGCAACAGCGTGCTGAGTCATAGTTTTTCCTGTACCAAAACCACCTGGAATAGCGGCAGTTCCACCTTTAGATAAAGGAAAGAAAACATCAATTACTCGCTGACCTGTTACCAAAGGTTCTGAAACGCTCAGTTTTTGCGAATAAGGTCTTGGTTTACGAACTGCCCAGTAATGAGCAAGGCGGATTTCTTCATCAAACTCTGTAATTCCAATTACATCGTCAACGGTATAATCACCAGTGCCTTTAAAAGACTTTAACTGCTTTCCGCGAACATCAGGTGCAATCATAATAGACTGAGTTATGGATTCGGTTTCTTTTACGGTTCCAATAACTGTTCCTGGATGTATTTCTGAACCTTCGCCAATGCCTTCTAAAGCATCAAAATGCCATTTTTTCTTTGTATCTATTGGTTCTGTTCTCTCACCAGGAAGCAGAAAAGAACCGCTGTTTTCATACATTGTTTTTAACGGACGCTGAATGCCATCGTAAATATTACCAACAACGCCAGGTCCTAACCGCAAAGATAATGGGCGCTGAGTACAGACTACAGTTTCGCCAATATGCATTCCAGTATCTTCCTCATAAACCTGAATTGTTGCATTTCCTTTATTCTGACGGATAATTTCACCAATAAGTTTTTTTTCGCCTACATCAACAACATCATAAAGTCCGCAGCCATCCAAACCTTCAGCATAAACAATAGGTCCAGAAATACGAGTGATTTTTCCTTGAATCTGATTCATTATTGAATGCCTCCCTTACCGGCCTTGACCAAACAAAGCATCAGATAATTCTGCTCTATTTTTATCTAAAATGCGGGAAAAAACTTCTACCAAAGTTAGTCTATAACGCAAAGTTCTATCTTCTGATTCAAGAATGATTCCTTCATTTTTTGTAAGACCAATATCTTTTTCCGCAACAATTTTTCCAAAGACAGTTTCTTCACACTTTCCAAGCTTTTCAGCCAATTTTTGAGAAAGCATTTTTTTTGCAGCATCAACATTAAATCCATAAATGTAAGCATTCATAGGCATATTAAAATCGCAATTTTCATTTAACTGTTTGGTAACAAGTTCAATGCGCTGCTCTTCAGACATATTTTTTAAATATTCATTGATTAATGCAATGATTGCACTTTGAATAAAAGTTACTTCAAAGCGTTGTTTTTCCAAAGGAATAGAAGCGTCTAAATCCATTTTTAAGGCATTCAGCTTTTTAGAGTAAAAATCCTCTTTTTCCTTTTTAGCGGCTGCAATTTTTTCATCCACTTCGGATAAAACTTTTTGACCTTCTTCTTCAGCCCGCTTTAAAATATCTTCGACTTTTCTTCTGGCTTCTGCCTGAATCTCTTTGTCGAGGATTTCTGTGGATCTTAATTCCTGCATAATCTTTTCCCAATAACCTGATTCTTGTTAGCTAGTTCAGGTAATTAAAAGCATTTAAATATTAACACCAACAGCTTCTCTAATTGCATCGGACAAAGTTTTTCTGCCTTCCAAATGACCATTTAGTCCTGGAATTTCTACAATCAGAGGAAATTTTCCTGTTTTTTGCCATTCAATTTCTTCGGCTTCAATTTGACTGGCAGCTTCCTCAGTTAAAATTAAAACACGAGGAGTTTCTGTTGAAGGGACATTTGCCACACCGCCTTTGCCTGTAACTCTATTAAAAGCTTCCAGAACTTCAGTTCGACTTTCGGCAACAGTTCCTTCAATTCCAGTCATCTTAAAAGCCAGAATTATTTCACGACTTCCGATAACATAAAATTTCATTTATTCTCAAGAAATCTACAGAATAAGAATTAAAACAGCTACAAGCATACCCCAAAGACAAATACCTTCAGCCAAACCAACAAAAGGAAGAGCCTTACCAGAAAGTTCTGGATTTTCACTCATAGCGCCCATTGCAGAAGAACCAATTTTTCCAACGGCAATACCACCAGCAATACAAGCTAAACCTACAGCAATAGCGGCCGCAATATATTTAATTGCTCCGCCAATACCAGCTGTGGCTTCTACAGCTTCTGCAGCGCCAGCTTCTTCAGCAAACAATGCAGCTCCAACAAAAGCGAAAACTGCCAATACAGCAAAAAATCTCTTTTTCATATTATCACCTCTTATTTATATTCAAATTTAAATGGTTTAAATTCATCACCTGTTTCATGGAAGAACTTAGAGAAAAACTCATAATATTGTAATCGGATTACCTGAATTGCTACAATCATACCTTCCAAAACTATAACAATTCCGTTGCCAATAATTAAAATTGCAATTCCGGCAATACTAGCTTCTCCACCACACATCTCTGTTAATGTCAAAATCAAAAAATCCAGAACTGCGTGGGAAAGCGCAAAGGCTCCAACTCGTACAAAGCTCACTGTATTAGAAAGATAACCTGAAATTACCTCGATAAGTTCGACAATGCCTGAAATTAAAAAAGTGCCAAATCCGTTTTCAAGAATTGGGCGTTCTCCAGAAACCAATCTTTCAAAAGGTTCTGCAAAAGCCGCAAAAAATAAAGAAACTCCAATAATCACCCAATCTAAAGGTGTAATAGGATTTTTAAAAGCCACAAGTTTAACTACGGTAAAAATTACATACCAGAAGAAAAGTGCACCTGCCAATCCATTCTTTCCAAAAAAGGCCTCGGCAAAGTTTTTTCTGATTAAATTATTGATAATATTTATTATTAAACCAATGGAATTAATGATAAAACCAATGGCAACGGCAATACCAAAAACAGAAAACATTACACGGATAGAAGACGGGTCGGAAGAAGGCATCATTTTTAAAATTGGTGCATGAGGATTTCCAAACAAACCTGTTATCCATTCACTAAAAGGCTCCAGCAAAGTTTCGTTACTAAAAAACTCTCCGGTAAGTAAGCCCATAATCGAAGAAGTACAACCGATTGCTATAAATATTGGAGCAAACTTATTCCATCCACCAACTTTTATTACATTCTTTGCCATTAAAATACCAGCAAGAACGAACACAAGCCCCTGTCCCAAATCGCCGAACATTATTCCGAACAAAAGAGTAAAGAATATTGCTACAAAAGGAGTTGGGTCAATTGTTCCGTAGATTGGAGCACCATAACTGAAAATCATTCGTTCAAAACTTTTTACAAACTTTCCATGACTTAATTTTACTGGAACCTGATCTTTTCCAGAGATTACAGAAGGAACTTCAAAAGGCTCGTATTCGCGAATAGCAATTCTACCTTTTGTAAGGTCGTCCAATTCCTTCATATAAGATTCGCATTCAACCTTTGGTACCCAACCTGTCATTCTGTAAACAAGCTCTGTAGATTCCAGATTTTTTGTAATTTCAGAAATCTGAACACCAATGGCAAAAGATTTCAACAACTGATGAATTGCTTCTTTGTGAGTTTCTGCAAAATTATTTTTCTCTACTTCAAGCTCGGCAATAGTATTTTCTGCATCTTGTTTTTTCTTTTCTAAACCTTCAAGAACATCGGCTGGAACACCTTTGAAATCTTTTGATATTTCAATTTCAATAAAACCAAACTTTTTAAGTTCTGGGTCAACAATTGTACGATTTTTTTTGGAACAAGCTACCAGAATATAACTTTTATCTTCGCCTAGGGAAACAATAATGCCGTCACCAGATACAGCGGCTTTTAAGTCATCAAAATTAGCAGGATCAAGCTTACCAACCCGTAGTGTTACAAAAGATAAATGTTCAAGTTCTGAATATGAAACCTGTAGATTTGCAAAAGCTAAAGCCTCTTTATAAGCATCTGTAATTTTTGTTGATTCTGCAATTGCTTCTTCAATTCGTTTTGAAAGATTTTTATATAGTGAAATAATTTTAGAAGCTTCGGTTCTTTGGTCGTCAGTTGGAGAGGAAGCTTCTGAAATATCTTTATCTTCTAAAGGAATATTCAAGCCAATTGAAGCATTGTTCAAACCAATATATATTTCTCCATCAATATCTATGCCAGAATTATTTGACTTTGAATCTGCTTTATTTGATTTATCAGCTTTATCGCCGGAAGTCTTTTTGCCATGAAACTGAAAACTTCCTTTTTTACCAATGTATTCAATAACCGATGCAACATCCTGTTTAAGAACCATCAGCTCCAGTAATCTCATTTCTGCTGTTTTTGCCATATATTGCTACCTCATTTAATCAGAAGAACTAAGCCCAACAATTGACATTGCTTCTTCTGGCTCAACATTTAATCTTATAGCTTCAACAGCAGTTCTAATGCAGTTTAATTCAAAAGATTTTATTTTGAACCAGGCCACCAGTGCAACATCACTCATTCCATACTGATGAAAAATTGAAAATGCCCGTTTTTCACGCCCTATTATACTTGATTTTTCAATCCAGGAAGGACTTACTTTCCAATTTTCTCCAGAAACATAAGGATTTAAATATTCTTTATATTTCCAGTTTTCCCAATCATTATAATTTGAAGGATCTAAATCTAAAACTTTAATTGCAGGTGCCGCCACAGGATCTGACAAAGAAGGTGCATCACCTACATAAAAAAGATTTTTTATGACTTCAGATTTATCCATGTTATAAAAAATTGAAAGGCGCAAAGCCCAGATGATGTTCTTCATAACAAACTCATCTAAAAAAAGCTTTTCGTGACCAATTTTTTCGTTTCCACTGCAAGCTTGAATAGCATTCCACAATTCTTTTATCAATTGTAAATCTAACTTAAACTCCATTTTCTGCTGTTCATCCAAACTTGGAGCATGATCTACCCATTGATAATTGGTCTGTTTGGTAATTTCCGCCACATTTGGCCAGTTTTCGGTTTTTAATTGGGAATAGCCATGTAAATCAAGAAGTTCTGGTAAATCTTTTTCTCCTGAACAAAGAGCATCAAAGATTTCTTTTAGATTTTCTACTTCATAGCGTTTAATTTGTGCTTCCAAAATAAATGAAGGTTTGGAATACTGTTTTATAAAAAAATGATATTGATTTATAAAGTTTGAAAAGGCTTGTTTTTCTATTTCTGCTGCCAACAAAACCTCTGGCATCATTGGAGCGGGTGTTTTAAAGAGAAGAGACCATAATTCCGCCAAGGTATTTTGCTGAAACAATTCGGAAGCCCGTTGTTGCACAAAAGATTTTCTTAAAAGACCGGCGGCTTTAGCATAATCAAACAAAATTGCAGAAGTTTTATCCATAGTCTCTTTAAAACTCCTTTAATTCAGTTCATTTTGCAAAATATTATCTAAAAGATTAAAAAAGGCTTTTTTATTTTGATTTCTAGTCTGTAAGGATTCTTGAAAGGCTTTTATTTCTTCAGCGTGTGCATTCTGAAGAATTTCGACATTCTGGTTATATTCCTTTTCCAAAACATCGATAACGAAATTATACTTTTCTTTAAATTCCTGATTAGCTTGTGCTCGAACTATAGAAAGTTTTTCTTCTGCATCTTTTACTGCTTCGTCAATTAAACCAGATGCATCTTTTTCCACTTGAAGCAAATGTGTAATTACACCAACTTCGTCATTAAGTTCTGCCATAAGAAAGCCTCTGTAAAAACGGTAAACTCTAATTTTAGAATTTACCGTTTATTTTATTATGCGTGTTTGATTTAATTTTTTTGTTTTAATAATTATTCAGCGTCTTCTGTAGATGCCCACCAGTTTCCAGCAGCATCTGAAGTTACAGCTTCTGCATCTTCGGCAGTTTCTGCTTCAATTGAAGATGTAATAGAAGAATCAACCTTTGGTTTTTTATTTACCAATGCAAGACCGAATGCCAAAACAAAGAACAATACTGTCAAAACACAAGTTGTTTTAGTAAGAACGCTAGCAGAATGAGAACCAAATGCAGCAGATCCACGGCCGCCTAAAAGTCCGCCCATTCCATTTTCACCATCGTCCTGAATTGAAACTAAAAGTACTAATAAAGCACATACGATGATAAAAACTACCAAAAGAACAATACCAACAACACCCATTTTATAACTCCAAAAAATTTATTATCTATAAATAGTTTTATTATTTTATTAGAAATAGAAGATTTTGTCTATAATTATTTGTCCATAGAAAGTTTTATAATGTTTTTTTGATGAGTAAAGATTACTGAAAAACAAGTTAGTTTCGACAAATCCCCCACTCTGCTCTGTAAAAAAAAATGGGAACACCAAAAGTTTATTAACCAGGCATTCCCATTCTTCTATAACTTAAATTAGTTTAAGTCTATAATTAAATTAGAGTACACAAATTGGTACAAATGTTTCAGCTTTCAAAGAAGCTCCACCAATCAAACCACCGTCGATATCTGGCTGAGCCAAAAGTTCTGCAGC
>JAKSTL010000068.1 GCA_024402595.1 Treponema sp.
GCCTGTAATGTAGCTGCAAGTTTCTGGATTGGACCATTCATTGCAGACATAAGCATAGCATAAAGCTGTTTCTTTCCTGGAACCTTTGAATAAGCTTCGATTTTAGCCTGATCATAGATTTCATTAGCGATGCTAGCACCTTTTACAGAAAGGGCTGGAGCATCTTTTGCAAAGTCAAAAAGAACTTTTGCAACTTCGTTTGAATCTTCTTTAGCCATTGCTACTACTGTAGGGCCTTTAAGATAATCAGCAACGTTTTCAACTTTCATATCTTCGAAAGCGATACGTGCAAAGTTGTTTTTTACAACTTTAAGAACTGCGTTCTTTTCACGAAGTTTATCACGGAGAGCAGTAATCTGTTCTACTGTCAATCCACGGTAATCAGCAAAAATGAAGTCGCTGTAATCAGCAAATGTCTTTTTTGCTTCTTCAATTGCAGCTGCTTTAGCTGGCTGAATTTTCTTTGCTCTTACTGCCATTATTCACCTTCCTTGAAGTCAACCCAAACACCTGGGCCCATAGATGAACTTACAGAAACAGACTGGATAAATCCTGCTGCTGATCCAACTGGCTTTTTCTTACTTACTTCAGAAATAAGTGTGTTGAAGTTAGCGATGATTTTATCTGCATCCATAGAACATTTACCTACAGCAATGTGTACAATACCTGCTTTGTCAGCACGGAATTCTGTACGACCTTTCTTGAGTTCTGCAACAGCATTTGCAACATCTGGAGTTACAGTACCAGTTTTTGGGTTAGGCATAAGACCTTTACGACCAAGAACCATACCAAGACGACCAACGTCTTTCATCATGTCTGGAGTAGCTACTGCAACATCAAAGTCGAGCCAACCACCCTTTACTTTTTCGATATATTCTTCACCAGCGTAAGCAGCACCAGCATCCAATGCTTCCTGTACTTTGTCGCCTTTACAGAATACCAAAACTTTCTTTTCGCCACGGAACTGATTTGGGAAAACCAATGTATCACGAACAGTAGCATTTTTTTCAAGACGAAGAGAAACATGTGCTTCGATAGTTTCATCGAAGTTAGCAAATTTCATATCCTGAACCATTTTACAAGCTGAAGCTACATCATATTTCTTTGAAAGATCATACTTTGCAGCAGCTGCGTTATATTTCTTTCCATGTTTCATATTACTGCTCCACCTCTACGCCCATACTTCTTGCAGTACCAGCGATAATTTTCTTTGCTGCTTCAATATCGTTTGCATTGATATCTGGCATCTTTGTTTTTGCGATTTCTTCCAACTGTTCTTTTGTAAGTTTAGCAACTTTGTCGAGAAGAGGATTTCCTGCACCCTTTTCGATTTTACATGCTTTTTTGATAAGAACTGCTGCTGGAGGAGTCTTAAGAATGAATGTGTAAGATTTGTCCTGATAAACTGTAATTACTACAGGAATAATCAAGCCTCTTTCCATTGTCTTTGTTCTATCATTGAATTCCTGAACAAATTTTGGAGCACTTACACCGTGAGGTCCGAGAGCTGGACCAATTGGAGGAGCTGGAGTAGCTGCTCCTGCAGGACACTGCAATTTGATAACGGCGGTAACTTTTTTTGTAGCCATTTCTTTTTTCTCCTAGAGTTGGTATGTAGATATCTCACAGATATTCTACTAACGAGATGCCTCTGTCCAACGGACCTGCACCTCTCCCAAAAACAGGATATTTGGTTTGCACTTGGGAATACAAACCCCTGATTTTGCCAAAGAACTTTAAAACAGTTTAAGAAACGCACAAAACGTTTCCTAAAACCGAGTCTTATTTTATTTTTACTATTCCTTTTTAACCTGTGTAAAGCCTACTTCCAAAGGCGATGCACGGCCAAAAATCTGAACTTCAAGAGTTAACTTCTCTTTCTCAAGATTGATTTCTTTTACAACACCATTAAATCCAACAAATGGTCCATCGTTAATTTTAACAGTATCACCAACACTGAATGACAATCTTGTAAGAGTTGGTTTTTCACCTTTGATTGCACCACTGCGCTGTAAAAGATTTTTAGCTTCTGTAGAAGAAATTGGAATTGGTCGATCTTTTCTGCTTACACAACCAACAAATCCAGTAACACCCTGAATGCGATACAATTTAGCACAAACATCTTTCCAACCAAGCTCAGGAAGATCCATTTCCACCATTACATAGCCTGGTAAAAAATAATCCTTTCTAACCTTTTTCTTGCCATCTTTTACTTCTGTAATTTCTTCCACAGGAACTTTAATGTCAAGAATAATATTTGAATCCAAATCGTTAGATTCAACTAAAGATCTTACAGTTCGCTCAATTTTAGCTTCATATCCTGTATAAGTATGAAGAATATACCAATTTCTAGACATTAAGACCGTCCTATCTCATTATTAAGCGGAATAACTGAGAAAAGCCCATATCAAGCAATCCAAGAACAACAGCAATAATAACCGTAGAAATAAGAACAACCTTGATTGATGAAAGAACATCTTCTTTTGAAGGCCAAACTACCTTCTTTAATTCTGCTCTACTTTCTTTAAAAAACTGAACTACTTTAGCCATAATATCATTTCCTTAAGAATTAGTTACAAGTAACGTTTTATGTTTAATTTTGATATTTAAAAAAAATTAGTTACAATCACAAAATCTAAAGCCTATACTCATTTGAAATTGTAACTAATGAAAATAATCAGGGCAGGCAGGATTTGAACCCACGACAGGCGGTTTTGGAGACCGCTGCTCTACCAGCTGAACTACTGCCCTATATATAAAACCTTTATAAAAAAGCTTATAAAGGTAAAATACCTAAATTTTTATACTTACGCAATAGCCTTTTGTATATTATCTAGCTTTTGCCTAATATTTAGCCTTTTTTTATTATTTAGCTTTTGTTTCTTTGTGTAAAATACTCTTTTTGCACCATGGACAATACTTTTTCTTTTCCATTTTGCCTGTAATATTTTTACGATTTTTGTAAGTTGTATAATTCTTTCGTTTGCATTCTGTACACTGCAATGCAATAATTTCAACAGCACCTTTTTTCTTACTTGCCATTATCTTATCTCCTAAACAATTGCAACTGTTTTTATAAGCCTAAACTTAATATTAAACTTATTAAATTTATCTTCTAGAGCCCATGTGCGGAATCGGACCGCAGACCTCCACATTACCGATGTGGTGCTCTACCAACTGAGCTACATGGGCATGCAGTAATCCACACAACCAATAGAAAACATGCGTTTTTGAACTATAATTAATTGATTGATTTATGTCAATAAATAAAAACAGAATTTCCAAAAAATTCAGTAGTTTATAAATTGATTTTCTATTTATAATACTTTATCGTAATAAAAATAAAAAACAATAGTAACTTTGAGGAAAAAAATGAATATTGATACATTAGTTGATGGAATACTTAAATCTTACGATGAATATGGACTCGTGAATAGAAATGAAGCCGAAAACTTTCCAAACCGTCAAAATGTAGTTTCCGTACTAACAGACATCCAATCTTTAATTTTCCCAGGTTTTAGAATTGCCGAAGATATAGATGCAGTTAATATCCGCTATGTAACTGGCCAAAGAGTTAACAACATCATTGCAAAATTGACAAAAGAAATTCAAAAAGCTTTTATATACACATTAATTCAAACCAAAAACAAAGAAAACACCAACAATTTTACAGATTCTCACTGTTTTAAACTTGCAGAACAAACCTCCATTGCCCTTGTAGAAGAGATTCCTGAAATCCGACGAAAGATTCAGTTGGATACAAAAGCAGCCTTTGCAGGAGATCCAGCCGCAAAAAGTCTTGAAGAAATAATCCTGTCTTATCCAGGTCTTGAAGCCATAGTAGTTCACAGAATTGCACACTTTTTATACACCAACGGAGTTCCTGTAATCCCTAGAATTATGAGTGAGCATGTTCATGGAAAAACAGGTATTGATATTCATCCCGGTGCAAAAATTGGAGAATCTTTCTTTATTGATCATGGAACAGGCGTCGTAATTGGAGAAACCTGTGTAATCGGCAACAATGTAAAGGTTTACCAGGGGGTAACTCTTGGAGCTCTTAGCGTTAAGAAAAATCTTCAGGATAAAAAACGACATCCAACTATTGAAGATAATGTTACCATTTATGCCGGAGCTACCATCCTTGGCGGCGAAACCATCATTGGTAAAAACAGTACCATCGGCGGTAACACATGGGTAACAAAATCTGTTCCAGAAAATACAGTTGTTACAATCTAAAATAATTTGAAATAATTAAAATAAAAATCAGGAAACCGTTAGTCTCTAAAGAGTCAAAAAAATGATTGTCGGGATTTTAGGTTAAAAAAAAACAGGATTCTCAAACAGTAACACTAAAAGAGAATCCTGCCGTCTAGCTTTGCTAGACATCGGAGAGAGTTTATCAGCTTATTTACAAGCTGTTTATAATATAATATCTTGCAGAATGATTGTCAACAAAAAAAATAAAAAAATAGTTTAAAACTTGTCCAAAAAATCTTTTTTTTACTATAATTTATTAAGAGAGGTTTAAATGGCTAAAAAAAGTGGAAGCATAATGTTCAAGTGTTCATCCTGTGGTTATAGTCAGCCACGATGGTTAGGAAGATGCCCTGGTTGTGGCGAATGGAACACTTTAGAAGAAATAATCATAGATAAAAATGCCGTCACTCCAGCAGGAAGAGGTTCAGAAATTGTTGAAAAAGTAAAACCAATTCAGCTGGCATCGGTAAAAGCTCAAGACAGTGTACGATTTTCAACAGGCATTCCAGAGTTTGACAGAGTTCTAGGCGGCGGTGCAACAAAAAGATCCGCAATACTTTTAGGTGGAGAACCAGGCATTGGTAAATCAACACTCCTTCTACAAACCGTAGCCACTGCTTCCAAAGGATTCGCAAAAGGTGGAAAAGTTTTATATGTAAGCGGAGAAGAATCTGCCGCACAAATCAAAGACAGAGCAGATCGTCTTGAAATAGACTGTTCCGATATACAATTACTCTGTACATCCCGGCTCGAAGATGCTTTGGATGCATTGGATTCCATAAATCCTCTGCTGGTAATAATAGATTCAATACAAACCATTTATTCCGCAGAAGCTGGCATGATTCCAGGCACAGTAAATCAATTAAAATATTGTTCCAACGAGTTCATTTCATGGGTAAAAGAAAGAGATTCCGTTTTAATTATGACCGCCCATGTTACAAAAGACGGAACCATTGCCGGTCCAAAAGCCATGGAACACATGGTAGACACCGTCATTTCTTTTGAAAAAAACAACGAAGACATCCGTTTTCTCCACGCTCAAAAAAATCGTTTTGGTTCCGTTGATGAGCTTGGCATTTTTAGCATGACCGAAAAAGGCTTATTACCCGTAATCGATCCATCTTCCCTATTTTTGACAAAAAGAAAAGAAAATCCGCCCGCTGGAGTAGCATGTACACCGGTTTTCGAAGGTTCACGAGTTTTTCTTGTAGAAATCCAAGCCCTTACAGTCCCAGCAAAAGCTTCCGTCTCCCGAGTCTACAGTGAAAAAATTGATTCTGGAAGAGTTGCACGAATTGCCGCAGTTATAGAAAAACGATGTGGACTTGTTTTTTCAGATCAGGATATTTATGTAAATGTTGCAGGTGGAGTAAAACTAACAGAAAGTTCCATTGATGCAGCTTTGGCAACGGCATTGTATTCCGCAAGAACAGATTTACCTATACCAACCGACACTTCCATTTTTGGCGAAGTAAGTCTGGCAGGAGAAATCAGGACAGTTTCAAAAGAAAAACAAAGAATAAAAGCCGCAGAAAACCTGGGATTCACAAAAATTGTTTCTCCCTACGAAGCCGACCAAAAAACTTCTTCAAAATCAAAGTTTTCCGTTAGCAGCATAAAAGAAATGATGAAAGTCCTTTTTTCAAAATAAACTGTTTTTACAAAATAAGCGAGTTTTCCAAATCAACCAGTTTCTGCAAAACAGCCAGCACTATCAAGGATTTGCCTGTTTGATAAATAATTTGCATTTCGCTATGATTTTTCCATCAATTCAGCATTCACAAAAATAGGTGATAATCTTGGAAAACGAAATCGAAACAAGCGGAACCAACACCGCACCCAAAACAGAAAACATTCTTGGCACAGAAAAAGTTGGAAAACTTCTAATTAAGTTTGCAATTCCTGGCATAATTTCCATGGTTGTAAACTCACTCTATAACATCGTCGATCAAATCTTCATAGGTCAAGGCGTTGGTTATCTGGGAAACGGCGCAACTTCCGTAATTTTTCCAATGTCCACCTTCGCCATGGCCTTTGCACTTATGTTTGGCGACGGTGCCGCAGCTTACATGAGCCTTAAATTAGGCGAAAAAAAAGAAGATGATGCCGCAAAAGGTACAGCCGCAGGAATTATGGGCTTTGTGGGAATCGGCATTCTCATGGAAATCTTCTACCTTATTTTTATGGAACCCTTGTGCCGAATCTTTGGTGCTTCCGACGGAATCCTTCCTTACGCAATAAAATACGGAACCATCACAACCTTAGGGTTACCTTTCTGTGCAATCTGTGCAGGAGGAGCCAGCATCATTCGAGCCGACGGAAAACCTCGCTTTAATATGATAGGTCTTTTTACAGGAACCATCATAAATATCATTCTGGACCCAATCTTCATTTTTGTACTTCACTGGGGAGTTTCTGGAGCCGCCTTTGCCACAATTTTAGGACAAGCCGCCAACGCTCTTTTAAACATTTTCTACTTCAGCAAAAAAATGAACTTTATAAAACTCAATGGATATGTCTTCAAAAAAGCCCTAAAATATTTCGGCAAAGTTTCAAAATTAGGCATTTCAAGTTTTATCTCACAAATGTCCATGGTAGTTGCCATAGCCATCCGTAACAATGTATTGGTCAGTTACGGCGCAAAAAGCATATATGGAGCAGATATTCCTGTAACAACCCTTGGCATCACCATGAAAACCTTTTCCATCATAATGAGCATCGTTATAGGATTAGCAGTGGGAGCCCAACCAATCTTTGGCTACAACTATGGAAGCAAAAAATACGACCGTGTAAAGCAAACCTTCAAATTAGTAGCCATAATTTCTACAATAATCTGCACACTGGCTTTCCTTTTAGCTCAGCTTAAACCAATGGCAATCATCAGCATATTTGGTGCCGAAGACGATCTTTACAACGAGTTCGCTGTTAAATGTATGAGAATCTATCTTATGCTTATCCCAACCGCAGGCATTCAAATTATGAGCGGAATCTTTTTCCAGGCCTTGGGATATCCTCTTCAATCTTCAATTTTGTCCTTATCAAAGCAAATTATTTTTCAAATACCAGTTACACTGCTGCTTCCAATCTGGCTTGGCATAGAAGGCGTTCTTTGGACTGGCCCAGTTTCCGACTTTTTGGCATTAGCCGCAACAATTGTTATGCTTTTAATTTATTGGAAAAAAATGTTTAAAACTCAAAATTAGCATTTTTATAAAACGGGTATTCCCCCAAAGCCTTCGGCTTTGGGGACACTATGTCCACCCTTCGCTATCCGCTCATCGTCCTCAGAGACTTCGCCTCTTGCGGTCGACTGCTACGCAGGGGTTCCCAGCGCTAATACAAAAAAAATCTTTGTTTAAAATAAAAAAGGATTATTTACACAAAATCTCCGTTACGGAAACCGTATAAATAATCCTTTAATAGTTTTAGCTGCCTAAAAAACAGCCGATTCTAAATCAAACAAACTTATGGATTAACAGTTGTTTTATAAGTAACTTTCAATCCACCTTTGTCATCATTTACCAATTCTACCATTACAGCAGATTTAATTGGGTTGTGTTTTGCATCAAATTTAAGATGACCTGTAACATAATCACCTTCGTTTGCTTCAAGAGCATCACGGATTTTTGCAGAATCAGAATCTGTTCCAGCCTTAAGAATAGCATCTTTCAACATATAAACTGAATCATAAGCAAGAGCAGCAAATGATGTTGGTTCACGATTGAACTTTGCTTTGAAGTTATTAACATATTTTACTACAGCTGGGTCTGTTGAGTCTGCTGCATAGTGGTTAGAATAGAAACCATTCAAAACTTCATTTCCAGCATTTTCTGTAAGACCATCCCATCCGTCAGCACCAACGATTGGTGTGTTAATTCCCTGTGCTCTAAGCTGTTTTGCAATCAAAGCAACAGTAGCATAATAATCTGGAATGTAAACTACATCAGGATTCTGATTCTTGATTTTTGTAATCTGAGCATTGAAGTCTTTTTCACCTGTTGAGTAAGATTCTTTTGCAACAATCTTTCCACCATTTTTTGTGAACTCTGCAACAAAGTTGTCTGTAAGACCTACAGAATAGTCATTTCCAATATCATAAATTACAGCAGCATTCTTTGCTTTAAGATTTTCAGCAGCGAACTTACCACCAACTGTACCCTGGAATGGGTCAATAAAACATGCACGGAAAACATAAGGAATTGTTTTTCCATTGTCATCAATTGTAATGTTTTCAGCTGTAGCAGCAGGAGCCATCTGAATAACTTTAGCAGCCTGTGACTGATCTGTAATAGCTTTTGTACAACCAGAAGTCAAAGAACCAATAATGATTTTACATCCATCCTGAACTGTCAATTTCTTGAATGCAGAAACTGTTTTTGCTGGATCGCCTTCATCATCTTCTTCAATAAGCTGAAGCATTTTTCCATTGATACCACCAGCAGCGTTGATTTCTTCAACTGCCAACAAAGAACCATCTCTTGCTTCTACACCATAAACAGCAACTGCACCTGACAAAGGTCCAATTGAACCAATTTTGATTGTATCTGCTGACTTTTTAGCACAACTTACTGAAGAAAAAGCTAAAACTGCAGAAACTAAACCAAAAACAATACGATTTGTTTTCATATCTTTCCTCCGTTACCTAATTTGCAACAATGTAAAAAAATATACTAATTGATGGGCTGACAGTCAATAACTATAAAGGTTTTAACGATTTTTTAATTTTTAATTAAAAATCATTTAAACATAAAAAAACTTCCAGTCAGAAGACGTCTGTCAGCCATCTTCTTCCTTTGCGTTTTTTTTGATTGTTCTCACTAAATCAAAAATCAATTATCAATTCCTCATTCTTAATTCCGCATTCTCAATTATCAATTCTTAATTCTGCATTCTTAATTCTGCATTCTTATTTCCATATTCACAGATTTTCTAAAGAAATCCATCGTTCTGGCCGAAAATAAATTGGGGTTTTTTATGAAAATATTAAATAAGCATTTTCCTTCCATACTTACTATTTCGCTCTTGGCTATTTTTGCAATTCCTTTTTTTTGTTGCAGCCTTGAAGTTAGTAAAGATTCAAAACTTATTCGTCCTGATGTGGAAAAGACTGGAGCTGGAGTTGCCATTCGTCTTAAATATTTTAGCAGAGATACAGATTATATAACGCTTTACCGTCAGGATATTTCCGAAATTGAAAATCCGGATAGTCCAGAAAATAAAAATCCTATTGAAAGAATTGGTATTATTTTTCCAAAACAGTTCGACTCCCAAGACCAAACTTATTTTTTTGAAGACAGCATGGTTTTTAATGGCAAAACTTATCGTTACAAAGCCCGTTTGATGGAAGATAGCACAACTTTTGAAACAAACTGGACCGATGGCATAAAGGTCGAAACCGGCATTACCGATTCTGCGCTGACCATAGCTTACGAAATACCAAGTACAACAAAAATCATTTATGACAGCGATTACAAAATCTTTACAATCTCGGGACAAATCCTTCCACCAACAGGCATTCCAGATTTTGCAGAGTATGAACCTGCATTGGTATTCAAAACCTCCTCAGGAATAATGTCTTCCATAAAGCTTACAGAAAAAGTAGTTTTATCCAATTCCAGCGAATCACCACAACCTTCTGACCCTCTTATTCCAGATTTTCTTACATCGGGAACAAAATACAAATTAACAAATCTCTTTACCACAGACTTTTACGACACCGACATTACATTTTTAGGCATAGTTGGTCAAAAAGAAGAAAAAAAGCCAGATTCCACCGTCACAAATCCAAAAATCAAACGAATATTCTGGTCTAATTTGTCATTTATTCCTCTCTATAAAAGTGGTATTTTGCAGGATGGTGGCTCCAATGAAATTATTCCAGAAAACACTTTCCGTCTGGATAATCAAACTGGAGAAGCTGGCTACGATTATTCCTAGAAATATTTTTATGACAATTGAACAAAAATTGCGAAAATGTTAATTTTCTGTCTATGAATATTCTTGTTGCATTATGCGCAGTCGGGGCCGAAAAAATCCTTGGCAATGAAATTAAACATTTAGGTTATAAACTTCTATCAAATGCTCCTGGAAGAGTCAGTTTTTCGGGAGACGATGATTCTTTATTCCGTGCAAATCTTTGTCTTCGCACTGCCGATAGAGTTTACTTACAGTTGGCACAATATTCCGCTTTAGATTTTGATTCTCTTTATGATGGAGTTTATTCTATCAATTGGCAGGATTTTTTAAAGAAAGATTCAAAAGTTGTTGTAGATAAAGTTAGAACTTATAAATCAAAACTTAATTCCGAGCATTCAATTCAAGGAATGGTTCACAAGGCAATTTATACAAAACTTGGGGACATTTGGCATATGTCTACCATGCCAGAAACCGGTGAAGAAAGCGATATTCGTATTTATATTGACGAAAATCAAGTGCTGGTTCTTCTAGATTTATCAGGCTTGCCACTTCACAAAAGAGGTTATCGTGTTGATGGTGGTATTGCACCTTTAAGAGAAACTACAGCGGCCGTACTTCTTCAAGAAATGATGTGGCGCAGAAAAACACCTTTGCACGATCCTTTCTGCGGTTCAGGAACTATAGCTATAGAGGCAACTTTATATGCTTTTAATGTGGCACCTGGCTTTGGACGACGATTTGCTTTGGAAAATCTGCCATTTTATAATGAAGATAGAGCTAAGGCTATAAGAGAAGAAGAAGCGGCAAAAATACGCACAGATGTTGAAGTTCGCATTACAGGTTCTGATATTGACGGAAAGGCAATGGCTAGAGCAAAACAGAATGCGGAATATGCCTGTGTTATGGCGGGAAGAGCTTTAAAATCCATTGGATTAAGTGCTCATATTCAAAGACCAGATTTTATTCAATCAGATTTTGCAGATTTGTCGGCCCCTTATGAAAATGGTATTTTACTTTGTAATCCTCCTTATGGCGAACGCTTGGGTGACGAAGAAGAAGCGGCAAACTTGTATAAGAAAATGAGTTCTTTGTGGACTGATTTCCCTGACTGGAACATTGGTGTCATAACATCTGCACCACAATTCCAGGAAAACTTTGGTCACAATGCAAACCACATCAAAGAGCTTAAAGCCGGAAACTTGGACACCAATTTTTATATTTACGACAGAGCACTTCCAGAGCCAAAAGATTCAAAAAAATCAGATTTCATAAATAAAAAATCCGACGGTTTTTCCCGTTCTACAGAAAAAAGCAGTTATTCTTTTGAACGAAAAAATAATCGAGAAAAAAGCAATGGATTCAATCGGGACAGAAACAATCAAATCAATCAGAACAGACAAAACAGAAATAAACCCGACAAAAAATCAGAAAAAAAATCCTTTGAAAGAAATGGCAAGCGGGAACCAGAAAAATTTTAAATAAAAAAGCTAATTCGAGTTTTATCATAAGCAGGAGAAATAAATAATTATGGCAATTGTAGTTGAACACGACAAACGAAGACGAGAAATATTGGAAAAATCCCTGGATGTTTTTGCAACCGAGGGATACGAAGATGTTACTTTTCAAAAAATTGCCGACCGATGTGGCATTACTCGAACTACGCTTTACATTTATTTTACCAACAAGCGAGATATTTTCCTTGGTAGTATCAAGCAACTTTTAGCCGATATGGAACTTTCAATTCGAGAGGTCATAAATAATACTCAAATTACTTCGGAAGAAGCTTTGCGCAAAGTAACAATGATAATGCTGGACTATTGTGAACAAAATATTAAAATGTTCAATGTTCTTTTTGTTTATCTTCATCAGCTTTCTAAAACCGGAGCCGATCCAAATGAACATGTAAAAAGAAGAGTTATCCGCCTGCGACATTTGCTTAGTACCATTATCATTCGTGGAATAAAAAATGGTGAGTTCAAAAGACAAAATGTACACATTACCAACGAATTAATTTACAGCCTGGTAGAAGCTTCCATTTTTAGAATTGCTATTTTAAATACAACAGACATTTCAGAACTTCGAGAAACCGTAAATTTTGCCATAGATGGATTTTTGGTTGGAAACAAAGAGACAAACTAACCTTTCCATTTTTTTTCTTTAATATTTACAGTTTATAACTCAATTTTTTCTCTAAATTTATAATATTTGTTCACCAAATTTCTAATATCTAGTGATTTTTACCTATGCTATAATATAAATAAACGTTATTAAGCGTATATTTAATTTATTGCAATTTAAAAATTTCATTAGGAGGAATTAAAAATGAAAAAAATTGTATTAGCATTAGCATCTGCTGCTGTACTTTTCAGCATGGTTTCTTGTGCATCAAAAGATGTAGAAGATTCAGATCTCGAAGCTCCAGAAGGATTCGAAATGGAAGTTGAAGACGATGGTCTTCTTCACCTCGAATACAAATACTTAGGAATGGCTGATGGTTCAACTTGTACATCAATTCCTGCTGCACAGGTTATTACAAACAAAGACTATTCAAAACCACATCCAGTAGACATCTATTGTGATGCTCCAGAATATGTTGAATTCGCAGGCGAAAAATGTGTAAAAATCCCATCAAACGGCGACGGAAACATTCGTGTAATCTGGTTGTTCGATGAACCAGTTCCAGCAGATTCAGTTACAAGATTCGCATTCTCTTGTGCAGGTCTTGATATTCCATTAGACAACACTTGGACAGCAAACATCGCTTTGATGTACAACAACGACATTACTGCAGGTGAACACGCAACAGCAATGTATCCACTCGCAGCTGCATTAGACGGATTCATCACAAAAGATATCGACTTAACTTCAGAAGAAGGTATTGCAGGTCTTTGGGGTAACGGATTCAAACCAGAAGGTGAATTCCTCGGAATCCAGATCTACTACGGTGGACGCGATCCAATCTTCATCAAAGATTTAATTCTCGAATAATAAAGAGATTTTCCGGGGCTAAGAAAAGGCCCAACACAAAGTCCGGAGTTTTTACTTCGGACTTTTTTTTTACTTTTTTTTATTTTCTAGTTTATAATTTTACTTATGGAAAAATATATTTTAGCATTAGATCAAGGAACAACATCGTCAAGAGCGGTAATCTTTAATAAACAGGTAGAAAAAATTGCCACCGCCCAACGAGAGTTCCCACAACATTATCCACATCCAGGTTGGGTTGAACACGACCCAGAAGACATTTTTACCAGCCAGTTGTCCGTTTTAAAAGAAGCCGTAATGAAAGCAAAACTTCTTCCAGAACAAATCGAAGCAGTTGGTATTACAAATCAGCGAGAAACCATAATCCTTTGGGACAAAAATACAGGCAAACCCGTGTATAACGCCATAGTTTGGCAATGTCGCCGTACCGCAAATCTAGCAGACCAGCTTATTGCTTCAGGAAAAGGCGAACTTATCCGCGATAAAACAGGCCTTCTCCCAGACGCATATTTTTCTGGTACAAAAATCAAATGGATACTAGACAATGTTCCAGGAGTACGCCAACGAGCCGAAAAAGGAGAAATCCTTGCTGGAACCGTAGATACTTGGCTTACATGGCGACTCAGTGGTAAAAAGGCCCATGTCACAGATTATACCAATGCCTGCCGCACCATGCTTTTTAATATAAATACATTGGAATGGGACCAAGAACTTCTGGATCTTCTACAAATACCACTTTCAATCCTTCCACAAGTAAAAGATTCCTCGTGCATATATGCCACCACCGACGCCACAATCTGCGGATTCGAAGCCCCCATCGCATCTTTAATAGGAGACCAACAAGCCGCCCTTTTTGGACAAGCCTGTTTTGAACCAGGAGAAATGAAATCTACCTACGGAACCGGCTGTTTCCTACTAATGAACACCGGCGACAAACCAATAAAATCAAAACATCAGCTTTTAACCACCATCGCATTAGGCTTAAACGGAAAAATCCAATATGCCTTAGAAGGAAGTGTTTTTATCGGTGGCGCTTTAATAAAATGGCTTAGAGATGAACTCGGAATCATTTCATCCGCCAAAGAATGCGACCAGCTGGCAGAATCAGTGCCTAATTCCAACGGAGTGCTTTTAGTTCCTGCATTTACCGGCCTTGGAGCACCTTATTGGGACTCTTACGCCCGTGGTACAATTGTAGGACTCACTCGTGGTGCCAATAAAGCTCACATTTGTCGTGCCGCATTAGAAGCCATAGCTTTTCAGGTAAAAGATGAAATTGAATGTATGAAAGACGACGCTGGAATAGAGATTTCCTCTCTTAAAGTGGACGGCGGTGCATCCGTTAGTAATTTAATGATGCAGTTTCAAGCCGACATTTTGAACACACCAGTTTATCGTCCCGAAAATACCGAAACCACAGTTACAGGAGCCGCATTTTTGGCAGGACTTGCAACCGGTTTTTGGAGTTCCACCGACGAAATTAAACAAGTTTGGAAAATCGATTCAATTTTTGAACCTAAAATGGAAGCCGAAACCCGTACAAACCGTTATCAGCAATGGCAAAAAGCCGTTAATCGCAGTCGTGATTGGGATAAATAAAATAAAAAAGGGGCGCCTGCCCCTCACTACAAAGGGGCAGGCGCCCCTTTTCCGCTACCCCCCTCTAACGGGGTAATCTTTTTTTCTGCAAAACCGTTATTTTTTAATCAAACCTCAAAAAATCCCACGAGACCCCGTAACGCCCCGCAAGATTTATCGAGCGCTTCTAAAAACTAGAACTTAGCTTTTCTAAGTCTTACCTTTTCAATATCTTCACAGATGCCTAAAATAGCAAATCCGTTAAAACCAATAGTCCATCGCGACTATTGGTTAGGATTTACCATCCTCCCGGCTCGCGAGATTTATCGAGCGCTTCTAAAAACTAGAACTTAGCTTTTCTAAGTCTTACCTTCTCAATATCTTCGCAAAACAGTTCACGCAAGTCATTCAATCCCAGTGCCATCAAAGCCATTCGGTCAATACCAATACCCCAAGCGAGAACTGGACAATCAAGACCCATAGCTTTTGTAACTTCTGGACGGAAAATACCAGAACCA
>JAKSTL010000069.1 GCA_024402595.1 Treponema sp.
GGTTGCTTTTGATATTGATGGGACTCTTTATGAAAACTGGAAGTTAAATTCCAGAATAGTTTTTCATTTTTTTTCGCATCTTCGTTTTTTTACGCTTTATGGTCTTGCTCGTGTGGAATTAAGAAAAACCGCTGATTCTTCGGATGCTGGGCGGGATTTTTACAAGCTTCAGGCTGAGCTTATGGCAAAAAAGTTGCATTGTTCGGAAGAAAAGGCTCGGGAATCTTTGGACAGAATTGTTTACAGTGGGCTTAAAAAATATTTTACCCGCTTTGATGTGGCTGAAGGTTCCAGAGAATTGATTGTGCGGCTTAAGCAGGAAGGTTTTAAGGTTGCACTTTTGTCTGATTTTCCTCCTGAGCAAAAAGGTGAGATTTGGGGATTAAAATCTTATTGTGATGTGCTTTTGGGAACTGAAGAAACTGGCGCACTAAAACCAAGTAATCGTCCTTTTCTTGAACTTGCTGATCGATTGCAGGTGGTGCCGGAAGAAATTCTGTATGTTGGAAATAATCATAAATATGATGTGGTTGGGCCTCATAAACTGGGGATGAAAGCTGCATGGTTTGTTTCGCCAAGAAAGGGCAGACGAGGGGTTAGGTCTGAGGTGGCGGAATTGACTTTCTGGAAATATTCTCAATTGGAAGAATTTATTTTTGGGGATGTGAAGGAAAGCAAGCCAAATTAAAATAAAAATTGTAATTATCTATTGATTATGTGCAAATAAAAAAATCTTGGGTGGGGAAATAAAAAGTGGAAATCTTAATCTCAATTCTTATTGCTTCTGTAATTTCTTTGGGCATTTCTATTTATTTTCATGAAATGGACAAGAAAAATAATGCTATTGAAAAGGTAAAAAGTTACGCAAATAAGTGTCAGGAAGCATTGGCAGGCAATTATAAGGTTATTGAAGGACGCGTAAACAACCTTATGACGGAATTTGATACTCGACAAGGGGCTGCAAATGCGGCAGTAAAGCTTTTATCTAAGCAGAATGATGAATTTTCGGAAAAAATTAAGAATTTTGAACAATATCAGAAAGAAATAGATACCATTGGTAATCAGATTGCAAATTATACCCGCCTTTTAACTGATTTAAATGATATGACTGGTCAGGTTGAAGAAAATCTCCGCAGAATTCAGAAAGAAAGTTCTTTTATTGATGGCTTGAATTCAAAATTGAACAAACAGCAGCAGGCGGTGGAAACTTTGGACAAAAGAATTCCACAAATTTCTAAAACTTTTTCTGAGCATAATGCAGAGCAGTTAAAAGCTATTGGAACTTCTCTTTTGGATGAGTATAAAGCCTATGCTGATAAAGTTGGTGCGGAAATTCTTCAGGCAAAGCTTAGTGCGGAAAAAACTCTTGAAGAAATGAAGCAGAATATTCAGAAGGTTTACGCAGAAGCAGCACAAAGGGCGGAATCTCTTGAAAATACGGCTTTTGAACATTTAAGTCGAAAGGCTACAGAACGCTCGGATGAATACATAAAAACGCTGGAAGAAAAAACTTCAAAACTGGATGCTTCGTTGAAGGATAAATTCGACAAATCAAATGCACGGATTGAAGAAGGTCTGGCTGCGGCTAATGCAAAAATTGATTCGGGACTTGCAGATTCTAATAGAAAAATTGATGAAGGTCTTGAAGAGATTAATTCCAGATTTGAAAATGGATGTCAGCAGCTTAATAAATTCTTTGAAGAAAGAACAAATGCTGCCATTGCGGAATACAAAGATTCTGAATCTAAAACTTTGCAGACTCTCAGAGCCAATCTGTCTGAAATGAACGACAAAATCAATAAAAATATGGACAGCCTTTCCGAGTCCTATGCCGCAAAAGTTCAGACAATGCACGAAAAATACAATCAGCAGCTTGATTCTGTAACCAATAAAAATGATGGAATTATTGCAAAATTTGAAGCAAAGTTTAACGAAGATTTCTCGAAGATTTCAGAAAAATATGATTCCCACATTGAAGCTTTTAATTCTAAAAACATTGGCGATTATGAATCTCTTCAGAAAAAATTCGATGCTGATTATAAAACCTTTGTAGAAAATTACACTAAAGCCTTTGATTCGGCCACTGCTTTGAACAACAAAAAAATCAACGAGTTCAATGATAATTTTGTGGCAGAACATCAGCGCCTCCAAAATGAATACAACGAAGCAATTTCTAAACTGTCGGAAGTTAGCGTTGAACGCATTGGTAACCTGGAGACCAAACTCACCGACGAAATCAACAATTTTGAAACCTCTAGCAATGAACGAATGACTACTTTGAACATAAATGTCACCAACCTGCTGGATGATCTTTCTGGAAAATACGACACCGAGTTTGCAGATATAAAAAATAATTATTCCACCCAAATTGCAGACCTTCGAAATGAATGTGAAACACAGGTTTTTGACTTAAAAAATGATTATTCCACACAAATGGACGGATTGGAAAAGGATTATACCACACAACTTGAGCGAATCCAGAACACCTGCACCAATCAAATTGAAGCAATCAAAAACAGTTACACAGAAAAACTGGCAGAGTTTAAAGAAAACTGTAACTCGGATCTTGTTGGCGCTAAAGAAAATTATGAACAGCAGGTTTCCGACCTTAAAGCGGATTATTCTACCAAGTTCGCCGCTTTTGAAGGAAATTATGCCGATGGTTTTGAAACTTTCAAGTCGGAATATGTCAGTCAGTTTGATCAGATGAAAAACGAATACACGAAATATATTTCAGAAATCAAAAACGATTATACAACCCAGTATTCGCAAATTAAAGATGAATATACAACTCAACTGTCAGATTTGAACAATCTCTGCACCACAGAAGTTGCAAAGCTTCGTGAAGATTGTGATTCATTGCTTACACAAATCAAAGAGGATTGTTCAACCAGACTTGCCGCTTCCAAAAAAGATTATGCTTCTCAATTTGCTCAGTTCCGAACAAATTACACAGGCATTTTCAATACAATTCAAGAAGAATATTCCGGTAAAATTACACAGCTTCAAGAAGAATGGTCAGAACGCATTTCCGCTTTGCAAAATACATGCAACGAAAAAATCACCGGCATAGAATCTGACTGTACACAAAAAATCCAGCTCGTTCAGGATAATTGTAAAAATGAAGTGGGACAGTTCTCTGAAAATTATGCTTCCGAAATTGCAAAAATCAAAACTGGTTATGATGAAGAAATCTCTTCAATTCGTACTAAATATGATGCCGATATTCAGACTCTCAAGGATGAATACACAAATCAGTTTGTTTCTATAAAAAATAACTACTCAACATATATTGAACAGTTCAAAAATAATTATACAGAACAGATTATGCAGCTTAAATCTGATTACACAAAAACCTTCAACGATCAGAAGGCAGATTATGACAATCAGCTGGAACAAAACAAGCTTCGTTACAACAACGATATGGAAGAGTTTACCAATAATTGTTCAAAAGCATTGTCTGAACTTAAAGATGAATATAATACTCAGTTAACAGAAATCAGTGGAAACTACAGCAACCGTCTAGGCAATTTCCAGAATGTTTTCTCTCAAAAATTATCTGATCTGGAAACTGAATATTCAACTCGAACTGGCAGCATTGAATCCAATCTGAATGAATTGATTGCCCGTTATACCGCCGAAGAAAGTAATTTGAAAGATGGATTTAAGGATAATCTGACAAAACTTGCAGAAGATTTTAATCAGCAGTTTGATGATTTACGACAAAAACTCACAATGAATGTGGAAAAATGTAATGAAACCACTGAGTTCTTGAAAAAGGACGTGGACGGCAATTCACAGAGTCTTGTTACAATTCAGGAAGATTTGAACAAACAGCTGGCAGAAATCCAGAATAGATTTGGAAAACTTTATTCCGAAGCCCTTGCATCCGCCGATGAAAAAGAGCAGTCTGCAATGGAAAAATATGCTCAGAAAGCTGATGCAAACATTGAAAAATACAGCACCAACATTCAGAAAAAAATTGACTCTCTTCAGGACAATATTACAAACACATTGCAAACTCTTATTTCCGAAGCTAACAATTCAGTTGAAAATGCCCAGGCTGCTGTTTCTAAACTGCAATCTGAATGTAATTCCGCCACAGCAAAAGCAGATGCCATTAAGCCGGAACTGGAATCAAAACTTCAGTTGGTTTCAAACAGCTTGGAAGAGTTCCAGAAAAATGCAGAAGAAAGACTGTCTGGACTTTCCAAACTTATTGATTCTTCTATGAAACAGTCAATTTCTGAAAGCGAAGCAAAACATCTTCATATTCTGGAAGGGGTTGAAGAGGAATTGAATGTTTACAAAAAGGATATTGAATATAAGCTTTCACAGATTCAAAACTCTGGTGCAGATGTAGATACTTTGGAAAAAAGTCTTAGAGCGGCAATGCAGGAAGTTCAGAATCGTGTCTTAGGTGATTTTGATTTGTTTACTGGAGAACAGCAGCGTCGCCACGAAGAGTTTTCTAAAACAATCAAAGAAGATTCAGAGACAATCGAAGTTCGTCTTCACGAAATTGATAAATCTTTGGATGATTTACGAATAACTGCAACTGGCAATATGAGTTCAAAGCTTAAAGAGTTCCAGATTGATTTTGATAACACTCTTACAAACAAAAATACTCAGATTGACAATGAACTTTCTGAATGGAAGCATAATCTTGATTCAAAACTTTCAACTCTTTCCAACGCTTATGATTCGGAGCGAAAGGATTTTGAATCACAGTATATGGATTCTTTGAAAAACAGCATAAACGCTTTGCAGCAAAAATCCGCAGATAATTTTTCAAAGTTAACTGAATCTATAGAAAAAAATCAGGCAACCACCGATTCTTCTATTTCTGAACTTCAAAACACTTTGAACGATTTCCAGGAAAAGGCAAAGTTACGGCTTTCAGAGATTTCGCTAAATAATGAAAAACTTCTTAAATCTGAAATTGATAAGAATAAGACAATGGTTCAAAATGGTCTTGCAACAGTCCAGAATGATTTGTTGGCCAAGTTAGAAGCCTTTGAATCTAGTGTTCAGGAACGACAGGAAACAGGAACTTCTACTATTGATGCCGCTCTTGCCGATTTTAATGCCTGGAAGCGTCAGTTAAAAGATCAGCTTGAAGAATCTAATTCATTGTTCCATCAGGATTTGGACAGCTTTAAGTCTTCTGCTTCAGAAATTATGGACGAAACTAAAAAACAGCTTTCTCAGGCCATGGTTTCTTATGCCAGTGATATTCAAAAACAGCAGAATCAGTTGCAAAATGATATTTCTCAGCTCCAGTTCAAAACTGATGATGCAATTAAAAATTACGAAAATCGTTCTTCAGAAATATTAACAAAACTTCAGGAAATGTATGCGTCAATGCTCTCTGAAACTGAAGCTAAAGTTCAGGCTCAAAATGAAGAATCTGAAAAAAATCTTGCTCAGCTTAAAAAGGACATTCAGAGTGCGGCAGAACAGAATCGGGCAAATCAGAGTCAGTTTGTATTAAAAATGCAGAATGATGCAAACGAAATGCAAGTTCGTATGAGCGATTTGAACAAAGATTTGCAGAATATTAAATCTAACCTGCAGTTGTTTGAAAAAGCTGAAAATATGAAGAATAAACTGGAAGGTGAATTGCAGAATCTTTCGGAATCATTTGCCCGTATTCAAAGTTATACTGATGCGGCAGAAAAGTATTCCCAGAATTACAACAATATTGTAAAAATGAACGAGGATATTTCCCGTCAGCTTTCAAATGTAGATCAGCAGAAACAGAGAGTAACCGTTCTTGAACAAAAGTTCGGTCAACTTATGGCTTTGTCTAACACGGTAGATGAGCGAATTAAGTCTTTGAATGTTAATATGGACGATATTGGAACAATGGAAGTTGCTGTTCGTGATTATCGAGATAAGCTGGATGAAATTGGCCGAGGTTATGAACGACTTGATAAAAAAGATGAAGTAATGAACCGCGTTCTGAAGGATGTAGATACTTCATTTGAAAATATCAAGGAACTTGAAAAACAAATTGCTGATTGTACAAGAGCCGCCAATTCACTTCCAATGGAAATAAAAGAAGTTAGAGCTAATGTGGATCGTTTGTTGCAGAATGGTCCTAAGATTACAGAAGCCGTGGCAAAACTTAACAATCTTGACAGCATTCTTACAGAAACAGAAAAACGAATGGATGTTCTTCAATCTGCTAACTCGGGAATTAAAAAAGCCCAGTTTGATCTTCAGCAGATGAACAGAGAAGTAAGCAGTAAGTTTGATGTGCTTCACCAGATGACTAAAGAAACCATTAATAAAAATGGCGGACAGAAGGATAATGGTGTAAGTCCTCAGGAAAGAGAAACAATCCGTGCATTAAAGCGGGATGGATGGACAATTCAGGAAATTGCTTTGCGATTTAAGCGCACTCCAACTGAAATTGAATTGATTTTGGAATTGTCTGAGGATTAAATTAAATAAAAAACAAGGATATTTATTTTGATAAAAGACAGGTTGCAAAAGCTTCTACGGCCTCGCTGGTGCCAACAGGTGGAAGTTTTTCGCCTGTCTTTGCTTTTACAAAAACTTGACTGTCATCAATTTCCAAGGTTCTGGCTATTGAAGAAATAACTTGCTGTCGGTAAGGAATAAACTTTGGCTTTTCCAGTTTAATGACACAATCAAGGTTTTCAATTTTCCAACCTTCGGCATAAACTTTTGTTAAGACTGTTTTTAATAATTGTGCTGAATCTGCATTTTTCCACTTATCATCTTCTGGAGGAAAAAAAGAACCAATATCGCCTAAACCAGAAGCTCCAAGTATAGCGTCAGTTATAGCGTGAAAAAGAACATCACCATCGGAATGGCCATCTTCTCCTTTTTCAAATGGGATTTCTATTCCGCCAAGAATCAATTTTCTTCCTTCCACCAATCGGTGCAGATCATAGCCCAATCCGATTCTAATCATAAAAATGTTCCTTTTTCCAAATCTCCAGGATAAGTTATTTTGATGTTTTTTATATCGCCTGGAACAATTTTTATAAGTCCGCAATAATTTCCGAATATTTCAGAATCGTCGGTATATTCATTTCCATCGGTTGAGGCTTGCAGATGTGCATATAGTAATTGCGAAAAGTCAAAACCCTGAGGAGTTTGAACAGCCGCTAAGGATTTTCGATGCATGTGTTTTCTTATAATTCCTCTATCAGAAATCTCTTTAATTGTGTCTGTTACAGGAATTACCGGAACTGCCGCTCCATTTTTTACTACCTCATTGGTAACATCCAAAATTATTCGCTGGGTTACAAAAGGTCTTGCTCCATCATGAATAAGAACTATGTCCGGTTTGATTTTATTTTGTCGCAAATAATTCATTCCATTAAAAACAGAAATCTGTCTTGTAGCACCGCCTTGAATGTACTGCACTTTTTCTTGAACATCGCTGTCAAAATTAAAAAAAGCAGAAACTGCATCAGCCGCACCAATTGAACCATCTTCTGGCACAGTTACAATCAAATGAGAAAGTTCGTATTTTTCTTGAGTCTGTGGGTTATTAAAGGTAGAAACAAAAGCGTTTACACAGGAAGATAAAACGGTTCCGTTTCCCAAAGGTAAATATTCTTTTTTTATACCGCCGCCCATTCGTGTAGAAGAACCAGCAGCGGTTATAATTACTGCAACTTTTTTAGAATTCGTCGTCATCGAAATCTTCGTCAGAATCTAAATCTTCTGAATTGTTATCTGTTTCATCCATATCATCATCTGAATCTCTAGATTTTCCAGAAACATCATCCATTAAATCATCATCTTCATCATCTTCTTCCAAAGTAGCGGCATGTCTGACTTTTACAACTCCGCCCAATGGTTCAAGTTTTGTATGAATTGCAGCTTCAATTTCTTTTTGAGTTTTACCCAATGCAAAGGAAATCTCATCTTCAAGAAGTCTTTTGGCAGAATCGTACAATTTGCGTTCAAGAATTGGGAGTTCTTTAACCTTACTTCGGTTGTAAAGACAGCGAACAATAGCGGCAATGTCTTTTACAGTACCTTTTTTCAATAAATCCAGGTTCATCTGGTATCTTAATTTCCAATCGGAAGTAATAGGTTCAAAATCATCAGAAAGAAGATTTAATGCTTCTTCGGCTTCTTCAGCAGATACGATTGCCCGAATACCCAAAGTTTCTGCTTTGATTACAGGAATCATAACATACATATCTGAGGCTTCAATGTAAATCTTATAATACAAAAGCATTTCGTCTCTAAATTTTTTTTCAAAAATATCAACGACAGTTCCAACACCCTGGCTAGGGTAAACAATTTTCTGACCAATAGTAAATTTAGTTTCCATATGTAACTTATATTATAGCACAATTTGCGTAAGTTTTCAAATTATGATTTATTTTCAATAAAGATTTAATAAGGATTTTCAAATAAAGAAAATAAATCTTCATTATTTGCGCCAAAAAATGTCACTAAATGCGAAATATTCAAACCTTTTCTTGAACTAAACTCGTTTTTTATATATAGTAAAATCTCTTGTTATTTATTATTTCAAGGAAAATGAATAATTAGATATCAAGTTTATTATAATCTTGTTTTGTGCAGCAAAATTAAAAAATGCAATTTATTTGCAGAGGAAAATATGGTAGAAAATCAAAACAATCAGAGCAGTCAAAACCTTCAGGATATTGAAGAACAGACTTCAGAAACAGATGCAGTAACCTTTGAAGATTTAGGTTTAGATGAAGACACTTTAAAGGCAGTGCAGAAAAAGGGGTTTGTAACACCTTCACCAATTCAGGTTTTGGCAATTCCTAGATTGTTAAATGGTGATAACAATATGATTGCAAGAGCCCGAACTGGTACTGGAAAAACAGCGGCTTTTGGACTTCCAATCATTCAGAATATTAAGGAAAAATCTAATGAAGTTCAGGCTTTAATTCTTGAACCAACTCGAGAATTGGCAATGCAAACCTGTACAGAAATGCAGTCTTTTGCTACAGAAAACTTTCCACGAACAACCGTTCTTTATGGTGGTGCTTCCTATGCAACTCAGATTAAGGACTTAAAACGAGGTTGCGAAATTGTAGTAGGAACTCCTGGTCGAATAATGGACCATTTGGAAAGAAAAACTCTCGATATAAGTAAAATCAAATATTTTATCCTTGATGAAGGGGATGAAATGCTGGATATGGGCTTTATTGAAGATATTGAAAATATTTTTAAGCAGGCAAATCCAGACAGTCGAATCCTTTTGTTCAGTGCTACAATGCCAGCTCCAATTTTAAAGATAGCCGGCGATTTTATGGGCGAATATGAAATCATCGAAGAAGAAAAAGTTATAGATGAAGCACTTTTAATTGATCAAAAATATTGGGTTGTAAAAGAAAGTGAAAAAATCGAAGCATTGGTTCGTCTTATAGATATGTCCCCAGATTTTTACGGCCTTGTATTTACTATGACAAAAATGGACGCAGACAATGTTACTCGTCAACTTGATTTACGCGGATATGAAGCGGCGGCACTTCATGGTGATATTATGCAAAATCAGCGTGAAAAAGTTCTTGAACGATTCCGTATGAAAAAAACTCGTATTCTTGTGGCTACAGATGTGGCGGCTCGTGGAATTGATATTTCGGGATTAAGTCATGTTGTAAACTATTCTCTTCCTTTTGATACAGCAACTTATGTTCATAGAATTGGTCGTACAGGTCGTGCGGGTACAACTGGTATTGCGGTTACATTTGTTCGTCCAGAAGAAAAACGAAAGTTGGGATATTTTACCAGAAATGTTGCTCGTGCTACAAAAAATGAATTAAAAGAAGACAAAATACCTTCCATCCACGAGGTTCTGTCTATAAAAGAAGAAAGAATCTTTCAGGAATTAAGAGATAAGCTTTTCTTTAAAAATGAAGTTACCGCAGATTCTGCAGAAAGTTCAATGAACGATGAATTGTCTTTAGAATCTTCCAAAAATGTGGAATCTGCCGACAATGTTGAAACCTTGGAAAATCCTCAGACTGAGGAAAGCCTGATTCCAGAAGTTACAGAGCAATCTTCTCTTTCTGAAGCTTGTCCAGAAGTTCCAGCCCTTAAACCATACGATGAAAAATATCTTAAATTGGCAAAAGATTTGTGTGAAAATCAAACAGCCGAAGAAGTTCTTGCGGGCGTTCTTTCTATGGTTTATGGAGAAAAATTAAGCTCTAAGCATTACGGAAGAATCAATACAAAAGATAATGGGCCAAAGGGGGACAGTCTCCGTATTTTTGTTTCTCTTGGTAAAAAAGATGGTTATAGAGCAAAGGAAATTGCAGATTTCTTTAGTGATATGCTTCATATTCCAGGTAGAATGGTTGATGATATTGATGTTGCTCAACAATTCTCTCTTGTAAGTTTGCCTGTTGCATCTGCTAAAAAAGCTATCGAAATGTCTAAGTCAAATCACAAACTTCCTCACATGCATATTGATGTAAAGGAAGAGGGTCGTGGAAGTCGCAAAGGTGGCGGAAAGGGCAGTGGAAAGTCTAACGACAGATTCAATGATAAGCCTAGAGAAAAGTTTGGTGAAAAATCTGGCGAAAAAGGTATGAAAGGCAGAGAAGGTCGTGATCGAGGTGGTGCAAAAAAGACTTCGTTTAAAGAAGGCCGCTCAAAAGGCAACCGACCTAATGTTCACACACAGACTGAACGCTCTGGTTCTGCCAGTCTTTACAAAAAAAGCAGCAAGAAAGCAGAACGATTCTAACATTAGGAATATCTCTCTATTGTTTTTAAAGCAATCTCTAGTGTATAATAATATTTATTATGGAAGGGAGAATTGCTTTAAAGAGAATAGAAACTCTTTTTTTCTCAATATTTATTTTAATCTTCTCGATTTCGTGTGAAATGTCTCAAAAGAGATTTAAAATAGATTTAGGCAATTCTTTTTCATATCTGGAATACGATAGAAACGGCACTCTTGAAGATGTATCAGCTCATTCCGCAGATTTTAAAAAGCTGGAAAAACGAGATATGAATCATCTTGCAAGGCTTTTATCTTCAAGAAAAAACTACATCTGGCTAAAAGCTAATTTTACTCTTCCCGAAAATTATGCAGGTGAAGATTTAGGTTTATACGCTTCTTATATTCACACGGCTTCTCAGGTTTATATAAATGGAGTTCCATCCGGCACTTACGGTTCATTTCCACCAGATGAGTTTACTCCTGGGTTTGTTGCCCATCATTATCAGCTTTCTAAAGACGATTTAATTGCAGGTAAAGACAATCAGAATACACTTTATATTAAAATATGGCCGGGCGGATTCTGTTCAATTTCTCAGCATGTATATATTGGAAATCTTGAAGAAACAACTTTAAAAGCCAATTTTGTTTCATTTTTTAATTCAAAGATATTTCTCTTATTTTCAGGCGGAATGTTCGTAGTTTTTGTTCTTTATACAATGATTTTTATTGGGCTGCGAAAGTTCAGAGTTCATAAGGAATATATCAATTTTGCCCTGTTAAATTTTTATACAATTCACTTTTTGCTGGTATTTTTTGTTGCAGATGTTCCTTTTTTAACTCATAGCATTATTTCTTATTTTAATTTCATAAAATTATCCTTCTTTTGTGGTGCTTTTATTACAGTTTATTTTGCCAATAATTTTATAATTGAGTTTTTGGCTTTAAAACAAAGCGTAGAACAACGAATCATTAGACTGATTTTGCTTTTGATTCCTTGTATTCTGACTATTTTAGCCCCTAATTACCTTTTCCTTTCTTGGTCTCTCATCGTTTCTGCTTTTTTTGCTCTTGCCCAGTTCGGATTTAGTATTCCGGGACTTATAAAACTTCTGTTAAATGACAATACCCGTTCTAGAGCGGTGGGGCTTTTGAAGGGTTTTGCTCCAATTCTTGTTTGTATTTTGCTGGATTGTATAATCCGTTTTATTTTTGATTATAAAGCATTGCCATATTTTACAATTTACGGCTGGCAGTTCACAATTATTGTTTTCTTAGTTTACCTTGTTCGAAACTTTACTGGCGCATATATAAAAAATGCAGCTATGAGCGAAGAACTTAGTCAATTTAATAAGCAGCTAGAAAAAGAAGTTGATAAAAAAACAAAGACTCTTTCTGAAAAAAACGAGATTTTGACTGATGGTTTGAAAGCGGTTGCTAATGTTCAGAAGAACTTTTTGCCACCAAGAAAAGCTTCTTTTAGGGGTTGGGATTTGGCAATTATGTACAAGCCTTTGGTCGATGAAGTTTCTGGCGATTTGTACGATTATTATTTTACTAATTCAAATCTTGATGGCATTGGTATTTTTGATGTTTCTGGTCATGGTATTCCATCTGGTTTGATGACAATTTTGGCAAAAGGTATTATATCTCAGCATTTTCTTAATGGAATTACTCAATCTGAACCAATTTCCGAGGTTCTGGAAAACATCAATAAAACTTATATCAAAGAAAAGGTTAATATAGAAAATTATATTACGGGCTTGCTGTTCCGATTCAGTCAGTTTAATTCTCAAAAGATTTGCAGTGTTGAAGTGGCAAATGCGGGCCATCCTCATCCATTTTTGTATAATTCAGAATTTAACGAGATTTTGGAAATACAATATCAAGATTCAAAAAAGCAGTATGGAATGATCGGTATTGATAAACTGCCTGTTTCATTCCCACCTGTGAGTTTTAGAATGGGTGTTAATGATATTATTGTTTGTTTTACCGATGGTCTTACAGACTCTATAAACATTCAGCGGGAAGAGTTTGGAAAAGTGCGACTGATTGAAATAATCAAAAAATATGCTAAGGAAGATGCGTTTACAATTCTTGAAAAGATTACTCAGGAATTGAAAAACTTTACCAATGGAATGATTGCTAATGATGATACAACGGTAATTGTTCTAAAACGCACAGATCCTGATGATTTTGTTGAAGAACTCCCAGATGATGAGTTCCTTGAGATGCTTTAAAAAATTATAAATATAAAAGAGGTTAAAAATGAAAAAAAGAATTGGTGTGTGTGGTCTTGTTTGTGCAATTTTGTTAGTAACAAGTTTTACAAGCTGTGTTAGTCTTCCAAAAAAGGTAAAGCCGGGTACAGCGCTGGTTATTATGGGTGTTAGTTTTGAAGCATCTGATTATGAATATGTTCAGGGAAAAAAGACTAATGTGCAACTTACATTAAGAGATGTGAACAATGGAAAAACCTATACTGCTTATACCAATGAAGATAATCTTGGCGTTTTTAAGGTTGCTGCCGATCGTAAATATAAACTGTCACAGGTAAAATATACTGGTAGTAGTGGAGAAGCTCTTTGGGTTGATATAAATGCAAGTAGTTGGGAGACATTCTATGCCGAAGAGGGCGCTATTACAAACATTGGATACTGGAAGTTCAGCTTTGATGGAACAAAAAATTGGGTAACCTGGAATAAAATGAACTATTCTGATTCAGAAAAAGATTTTAAGGCAATTGACAGTGATTCAGAATGGATGACAAGAAAGATTTTACGAAAATAAACGAGAATAAAATCAAAAACAATAAAAAATAAATTGAAAATAGATTGAAGATAAATAAAAGGCAAACCTTAACTTATTAAAATTGACTAGTTAAGGTTTGCCTTTTTTAGTTGTTTATGGACAATACTTTCTAGGCTTTTAACGCTGGATTCTACCAGAACCATTTCCGCCGGCCAGTTTTTCAACTTCATCAACAGAAACCATATTGTAGTCGCCTTCGATTGAATGTTTCAAACAAGATGCTGCAACTGCAAAGTCTACAGCTTCCTGTGTTGATTTTCCGTTTAAGCAGGCATAAATTAATCCGCCGCCAAAACTGTCACCACCACCTACGCGGTCTACAATGTACATTTCATATTCTTTAGAGAAGCAGTATTCGTCAGATTTTACATCATACAAAAGTGCTGCCCAGTTATTGCGGTTAGCATTGATTGATGTACGAAGTGTAATTGCAACTTTCTGGAAACCAAATTTGTCTGCCAGCTGTTTTGCTACAGATTTATAACCTTCTTTATTAAGTTTTCCACCATTAATATCTGTATTTTCAGCTTCAATTCCAAATACGTCTTTTGCATCTTCTTCGTTAGAAATACAAACATCAACATATTTACAGATTTCTGTCATAGCTTTGTTTGCTTCTTCACGAGTCCAGAGTTTTCCGCGATAGTTCAAATCACAAGAAACTGTTGCACCTGCTTCTTTTGCTGCCTTACAAGCTTCAATACAAATCTGAACCATATTTCCACCTAAAGCTGGTGTAATACCAGTCAAATGGAACCATTTACAATCCTGGAAAATTGTTTTCCAGTTAAAATCTTCTGGTTTTGCTTCTGCAATTGAAGAATGAGCACGGTCATAAATACATTTTGAACCACGCTGACTTGCCCCTCGTTCGTTGTAATAAATACCAACACGGTCTCCACCACGAACAATGTAATTTGTATTTACACCATAGCGGCGCAAAGAATTGATTGCAGCCTGACCAATTTCGTGTTTTGGAAGCTTTGTTACATAGTAAGAATCCAAACCATAATTAGCCAAAGATACAGAAACGTTAGCTTCTCCACCACCAAATGTAGAAGTCATTTTATCAACCTGAACAAAACGGAAATATCCTTCAGGTTCCAATCTAAGCATAATTTCACCAAATGTTACAACTTTCATAAAAATCTCCTTTTAAGAAGGGAAAAGCCTTCCCCTCGCTCGCACTTCGTTGCTCACTACCCCTTCTAGCGGGGACACCCCGCAACGCCCCGATTTATTATCACACGGATTTGCAGTTTACTACGTAAACTGCGCTTATTTTTAATAGTGTTTTTCGTAGAAAAACACAAATCCGTGTGATATTTTTTTTATCCTCTAATTTCTTTAACGATGTTAGCAGCTTCAGCAGTCAATTTCTCAATTTCTGCAAAATTTCCTGCGGAAATTAAATCACCCTTTACCATCCAGCTGCCGCCGCATGCTAAGATTTTATCACAAGCAAGGTAATCACGAACATTTGTTGCGTTGATTCCGCCTGTTGGCATGAACTTCATCATTGTGTATGGCGCAGACATTGCTTTAATCATTTTTAATCCGCCCGCATTTTCTGCAGGGAAGAATTTTACAACATCAAGACCAAAGCCAAGTGCCATTTCCAATTCTGTTGGAGTCATAATTCCAGGACAGATTGGATAATTATTTTTAATACAATATTC
>JAKSTL010000007.1 GCA_024402595.1 Treponema sp.
CAATAGTTGGTATTGTTGGTGGTGCTGCCATGATCGTCATGTCAGTTATTACATCTGGTGGTACAATGGGCGGTATTTTGGACTTGCCTTCTGCAGCCATGACAATCGGTGGTTCGTACTTTGCCATGTTTATTGCCTGTCCTTTAAAAAAGGCTTTAGGTATGTTTAAAATTATGGGCCGTGCCTTTAAAGTTCCTGATTTTGGTGAAAAAAATATTGTCATAAATATGCAGGCTTTGTCAGAAAAAGCTCGTCGCGAAGGTATTCTTGCCTTGGAAGACGGTTTGGACGACCTTGATGATCCATTCATGAAAATGGGATTACGACTTGTTGTAGATGGAACCGATGGTAATATTATCCGTGCCATTATGGAAAACGAAATGAATCAGTGCGAAGCTCGTCATATGGAATGGATTGGTGTTATCAATGCCTGGGCAGGTTATGCTCCTGGTTTTGGTATGATGGGTACCGTTGTAGGTCTTATTGGTATGTTGAATAACCTTGAAGATAAATCATCCCTTGGTCCAAATATGGCCGTTGCTTTGATTACAACACTTTATGGATCCATGCTTGCCAACTGGTTAATTGCTCCATTCGGAACAAAACTTGTTGCACACAATGCTCTGGAGATGCGTTCAAAAGAAATGATTATCGAAGGTGTTCTTGCAATTCAGGCTGGTGAAAATCCTCGTATTATGGCACAAAAGCTTCTTACCTATCTTGACCCTGTAACAAGAAAAGCAATTGAAGCTGATGTATTAAAAGATTAGTAAAAATAAAGGTTAGAAAATGGGAAAAGCGAAAGAGCCTGAAAAACCATCCAACGCGTGGCAGGGTACTTATGGTGACATGATCACTTTAATGCTCTGCTTCTTCGTTATGCTTTATAATCCTTCTGAAGTTGATATTACTCAGCTGGCAACAATTACTCAATCATTGCAGATGCAGGAGACAGAATCTGTTTCTGGAGGTTTGTCTTTGTCTGCTGGTCAGCTTTCTGATTTAGGAAATAATATAAACTCTCTTCCATCCCTAGAAAAAGGAAAATCCCTTGGGCTTGCAAAAAAGAAGGCTGTTAGTTTATTTGCCCCTGATGTAAAAACCAATAAAATAACTATCACTAGTGATGAACGAGGACTTGTAATTACCTTACTTTCTGATAATTTTTTTGAAGAAGGTAGTGCAGAATTAAATATAAATGAAACCCGCGATACTTTACTGCGTTTGTCGGAGTTTTTCCGTTCTGACGAAATGAAGGGACGCCGTTTTAGAATAGAAGGTCATACAGATAATACTTCTGTGGCTGAATATCAAACAAAAACACAATTTCCAAGCAATTGGGAACTTTCTGCGGCAAGAGCTGTTAATGTTCTTCATTATCTTGCCGATTATGGAGTAAATGAGAATAGTTTTTCTGTAGCTGGTTATGCAGACACTCGACCAAAGTTTTCTAATGAAACTCCCGAAGGTCGTGCTTATAACAGGCGTGTGGATATAATTATTCTAGACGAAGGACATTTTTAATGTTACTATTAAAAGACATATTAAAAAATATAACTCTGTTTGCTGGAGGGGAATATGGCAGATGAGGAAGATTTAAATTTGGATGAAGGCGGTGCTTCTGCCCCTGCGAAAAAGGGTGGAATTGGCAGTCTTTTTTCAGGTTTATTAAAATGGATTATTATCGGCGTAGCTGCAGTTATTGTAATTGTAGTAGTCGTTTTCTTTACTGTTAAAATCGTTTCAAAAAATAATTCTGCAGTTGTTTATGCACCAAATGGAATAGAAGAATATCAGGGGCAGCGAGAAATTTATGACTGGTATAAATCAATTGGTGTTATTCAGACAACAACATGTGATGAAAATGCCGCAACAGTTCGTGTAAATGTATTTCTTGGTTATAAAAAAGATGATAAGGCTGTTTCTACAGAAATTACTGCTCGAAATGTTGAATTAAAAGACTTTTTGCGAAGATATTTCCGTGGAAAGACTGCTGCAGAACTAAAAAACTCAAATAACGAAGATAAATTGAAGATGGAAATTAGAAATGGTATCAACGATAAAGTTTTGAGCAATTCTAAAATCCGTGATGTTAGTTTTGATCAATTGGATGTTATTGAACAGAACTAAGCCAAAAATTTTAATAAATTAAAAAACTTTTTGCAGTAAAAGTTAATTAATAATGGAGTGTGAATGAACGAGGTTCTATCACAGGATGAAATTGACCAGCTTTTAAGTGCCATTAGTTCTGGTGACACAGAAGCAGATGACTTTAAGCCGGTTAATAGTGCCCGTAAAATAAGAATTTACGACTTTAAAAGACCAAACAAATTCTCAAAAGAACAGTTGCGTACTGTTTCTAATATGCATGAAACTTTTGCCCGTGCAACTACAACAAGTTTGTCTGCACAGTTGCGTTCAATGGTTCATGTTCATGTATCTTCTGTAGATGAGTTAACTTATGAGGAATTTATTCGCTCAATTCCAACTCCAACAACTTTAGCTGTAATTAATATGGATCCACTTAAAGGTAATGCCATTTTGGAAATTGATCCGGCTATTACCTTCTGTATGATTGATAGACTTTTTGGTGGTCGTGGTACAACTTCAAGTAATAAAAATCGAGAACTTACTGATATTGAGCAGGAAGTAATGGAAGGTGTTATCGTTAGAATCCTTGCCAATATGCGTGAAGCGTGGACTCAAGTAATTGACCTTCGACCAAGGTTTGCCCAGATTGAAACAAATCCTCAGTTTGCTTCCATCGTTCCACCAAATGAAATGGTCGTTTTAGTTACTTTGGATACAAAGGTCGGTGAAGAAGAAGGCCTTATGAACTTTTGTATTCCTTATCTTACCATTGAGCCAATCAGTTCAAAATTGTCATCTCAATTCTGGTTCTCATCGGTTAGAAAAAACTCTACAACGCAGTATTTGGGAACAATTAAAGATCAGCTTGCTTCTGTAGATATGAATGTAGTAGCAGAAGTTGGTACAATCGATTTACCAATTAGAGATGTTCTTTCCCTTCGAGTTGGTGATGTTGTAAGATTGTCTAACATAAAGGTTGGCGATCCAATTACTTTAAATGTTGGAAATAAAAAGAAATTTTATTGTCAGCCAGGTGTTGTTGGTAAAAAAATGGCTGTTCAAATTACAGGAAAAATAGAAGAAGCAGAATCTGAAGATTTTGAAGAACTTTCTGTAGAAGGAGACGAAACTTATGAGTGATGGTGCTATTTCTCAAGATGAAATTGATGCATTGTTATCTGGCGTAGCAATAGATGGATTAAACTCTTCAGGTCATGTAGGAAATGGTCCTGCATATCATATTGATGTTCCAACATTACAAAAACTTGCAGAAGATTTAAAACCAAAGCTGGAAGAAAATATCAATAAATATACAGGTGCAAGCTTTAAAGTTGAAAATCCTGTTACAGAATTACTTGATAGAGATAGAGTATTAGCTCGTCTTCCAGAAGTTGTAATTGCTGTTAGCGCAGATTACAATGAAGGTATAAAGGGAAGTCATATGTATCTTTTGACTTCCGACTTTGCTCTCAAACTTTTTGCTCTTGTAAACAACGAAGAAGCTACAGATGTAGATGATATGGTACTTTCAGTAGTTTCAGAGATTATTGCAACACATATCAGTTCTCAGATTCTTATTTTGGATCAGACTGGAAAAACTCCAGGATTGGCATATTCAACTCCAGAACCAGTTAATGAATCTAAAGCAATGGTAATGTTCCCTCAGGGCGATTTTATTTTTACAAGTTATCCTCTTACTCTGGACGGAAATGCTTATACATTGTGGGAATGTATTGGTGGAGACGCTTCAGAAAAGATTTCCAATGCTTTGGCACCAGATACCAGTGCAGATGATGCAGCATTATTAGGTGGCCTTGGCGGAATGGGTGCTTCTATGAATAACATGGGTGGATTTGCACAGGACCCTATGATGAATGGTGGTGCTATGGCAGGTTCTGGAATGAGTGCCCCAATGGGAAATCCTATGGGAGGAGCAATGGCGAATCCTATGGGTGGACAAATGAATGCAGGAATGAATACTGCTGGAATGGGTAATTTTATGGGTGGCCAGAATATGGGAATGCCTCAAATGGGTATGCCACAGATGCAAATGCCTCAAATGGGTATGGCAAATATGGTTCCACAGCAGCCTATGAATATGATGGGTATGGGATTAAATGTTCCTAATGTTCAATCTCTTCAATATCCTTCTTTGCAGACAAATATGGGAATGTCTGAACAAGGTAACATCAGTTTAATTTATGATGTTAATATGGAAATGTCCGTAGAACTTGGTCGAACAAAAAAATCCATAAAAGAAATCCTTGGTATGGGAGAAGGAACCATCATTGAACTTGATAAACTTGCCGGTGAAGCTGTTGATATTTTGGTAAATCAAAAGTTGATTGCAAAAGGCGAGGTTGTAGTTATTGATGAAAACTTCGGTGTGCGAGTTACAGAAATTGTTTCTCCAATCGAACGAGTAAACGAATTAACCTAATCAGATTATAAAGACAGACTTTGTAAATAAGGCTGTTTTTGCTTGTTATACAAATGTTTTGTCAAAAAGATTATTAACATACGTCAATTGAAAATCTTATTGCGAAGTTTAAACAAAATAAAAAAACTCCAAAAGATTTTCAATTTTTAAGAACCGATTTTAGGGTGGGGAAAATTGGTACGGAATAATTATTTTTTCATTAGAAAGACTCTTTTTTTATTAATTTTATTTAATATTTTTGTATTTAACACCTATTCTCAGGATGCCGCAGCACCAAACAATACAACGACAGTAAGTTCATTCGAATCTGACACTTCATATTTTAATCCTTCACTTTCTTCATCAAATACTGCTGGTAATAATCAAGATTCGGGATTTAAAGCCCCATCAACCACAGGAATTATACTTAGAGTAATTTTTGTTCTTATTCTTATAGTTGCCGCCATTTATTTTATAATGATGTTTTTTAAAAAGAAGAATACTGTGGTAAATGATGACGATGATTTTTTGCGCCGAGTTTCTTCTATCAATCTTGCACCGGGAAAATCAGTGGAAGTCGTTACTCTTGTAAATAAATGCTATGTTCTGGGGGTTACAGATTCAAATATCACCTTAATAGATAAAATCCAAGGTGACGATGATTCTGAATTACCCGAAGGTGTTTCAAAATTAAATGATACAGAATTGATTGAAGCCCTGAATCTAAACTTTGACCGAAAGCAGAATACAAAAAAACCAATGAACTTTACCGATGTCTTACAGCTTTTTATGCCAGGCGGTCTGCGTAATGCGTCTGCAAATAATTCTTTTGAAACAAAATCTGAAACTGCAAGCAGAAAAAATACAAATAAAAAAGAATCTGCTAAAAAACGATTTTCAAATATTTATTCAGAAGCAGAAAATACACTCAAAAATATCGATACAAGTTTTGAAATAAATAATCAAAATCAAACAAAAAATGCTCCTGAAAGTGGTGGTAATAATCATGAATAGAGCAAAATGTTTTATAAACTCCAAGCTTTCAAAGCTTTTTTGTATATTATTAGTTTTATTTTTCTCTAATTCTCTTTTGTTTGCACAAACCGCATTTCCAAATGGTTCTGCACAAGGAACAATGGAAATGAACAGAACTATCAATAATCCACAGATTCCAAACATTTCTGTTCAGATTACCGAACCTCAAACTGGTAGCGAAGTGGCATTTTCTGTAAGACTTTTGTTATTATTAACAATCTTAACCCTTGCCCCAAGTATTTTAATTCTTGTTACCTGTTTTTTGCGCTTTTCCATCGTTCTTGATTTTATAAAACGGGCCTTGTCTTTGCAGCAGGTTCCACCCACCGCCGTATTAAATGGAATTGCCTTTTTTATGACACTTTTTGTTATGTGGCCAACTTTTTCTTCTATGTACCAAAATGCCTTTAAACCTTTAAATGACGGACAGATTTCCATAGAACAAGCTTATCAGGAAGCAGAAGCTCCAGTTAGGCAGTTTATGTTTACCCAAATGTCTGATGATACAAATTATATAAAAATGTTCATGAGTATGGCCAAAATGGAAAAACCAAATACTCCATCAGATGTACCAACTTATATTTTAATTCCTGCCTATATTTTGCACGAACTGACAGTGGCTTTTAAAATAGGTGTCTTGCTCTATATACCGTTTATCATAATTGATATGGTGGTGGCCAGTATTCTTATGTCTATGGGTATGATGATGCTTCCGCCGGTTCAGATTTCTATGCCGTTTAAATTGATTCTATTTGTACTTGTAGATGGATGGGGTTTGCTTACACAGCAATTGTTTATTTCAGTTTTACACTAATGTTTAGAAATTAGGAGGCGTGATAAAAATACATCCGTGTATTTTTATCACGGGCAGTAGCAAAAGCGTTGCTTTTACAACTGCATATTCAGTGCCTCCGTGCACTGCCGCTAACGCGGAGTTTTTATAGGAGCGTTTATGTCTATAGGTGATATTGTTGCAATAATGCGAGGAGCTGTTTCTCAAATCCTTTCGTCAATTCTCCCGATTCTTGGAATTGCATTGATAGTAGGTCTTGTGGTTGCAATTTTACAGGCTGTTACTTCAATTCAGGAACAGACATTAACCTTTTTACCAAAACTGGTAGTAATTCTGATTTTAGTGGCTTTACTTGGCAGTACCATGTTTTCTTCTATGTCTGAATATACTATTGCCTTATTTAACCGTATTCCAGACTTTGCCAAATAAAAATACACGGTTTTATTCAAGATAAGAAAAATGCTAGATGATATTTTGTTAAAAGCTCCAGTTTATCTTCTCATTTTTGGTCGATGCTTCGCTTTGATTTTAACTTTGCCTTTATTTTCTATGCGGGCAGTTCCAAGAGTTGCAAAGGTTGCTTTGGCAGGATATATCTCTTTTTTTATGATGAGTTCAGTAGATTTTTCTGTGTATCAACCTTTTATTGGCACAGATGGAGCCTTTTCCCTTAATTTTGTTCTACTGATTTTAGGAGAAGCTCTTATTGGTGTGATTATGGGCTTTTTTGTTACCATAATTTTTGCCGCTTTTAGTACTGCTGGTCAGTTCACCGCTTTTCAAATGGGTTTTAGTGCCGCCAGTACTTATGATGCATTGTCTCAAGTTGAAAATCCTTTGATGGGACAGTTTTTTAACTTTATGGCCATGCTAATTTTTATGCAGAACCGTTGGTTTCAAAAATTGTTTTTAGGTGGACTGGTTGCCAGTTATAAATCTTTGAATGCCATAAATCTGGTTAATAATCAGCAGCATTTAATCAATTTTTTATTAAAGGGCCTTACAAAATTATTTTCCGATGCCATGGTTATTGCACTTCCGTTAATGGGAACCCTGCTTTTAATTACAGTTACAACAGGTTTGCTTTCAAAGGCTGCACCTCAGATGAATCTGTTGTCAGAAGGTTTCCCAATTATGATTTTAGTTTCATTTCTCATAATTATGATTTTGATTCCTTCTATGTGTGATTTCTTTGAGCGCTCATTTGTACAAGGATTTTCACAGATTGAACAACTTTTTTATTTCATTAAAGGCGGAGGTATAGAGTAGTTGGCTGCAGAAGATGAAGGCCGTACCGAAGAACCTTCGGAGTTCAGGCTTGAAAAGGCAAGGAAAGAAGGAAGAGTCGCAAAAAGTCAGGAAATTAGTGCCGCATTAATTCTCCTGCTTTCTGTATTGCTGTTGATAGCTCTTTCAAAATGGCTTTTACAGAATTGCTACGAATGTTTTACCTATTACTTTAATCGCTGTCATAATCCAGATGTTCAGGATCCAAATCTTGTTACAGAGTTTTATATTCTTTTTTTTAAAATGATTATTCCTACAAGTTTGGTGGCAGTGGTTGCGGCTATTCTTGCTAATTTAATTCAAACCAGAGGATTCATTTTTTCCTGGAAACCATTGGAGCCAAAGTTTTCAAATATTGTTCCAAAGTTTGGCGAGTATCTTAAAAAAACAATTTTTTCTGGAAAAGGCCTTTTTAATATCGCTAAATCAATCGGTAAGGTTGCCATAATTTATACAATTGCTTTTTTCTTGATTCGAAAAGATTTGTTTACACTTCTGGAAATAATTAGTAACGGTCAGATTCTATCCGCTGTTGGAAAAATTGCCAGAATGTGTGCTCAGCTTTTAATCATAGTTTCTGTTTTATTTTTGATTATTTCTATTCCAGATTATTTCGTTAATCGTAAAGAGTTTATGGAATCAATGAAAATGACAAAAACAGAAGTAAAACAAGAGTTCAAGGAATTGGAAGGCGATCCGGAAGTAAAAGGCCGTTTACAGCAAATGCAAAGAGATTTGTTGTCGCAAAATATTCCAAAAGCTGTTTCTGAATCTGATGTTGTAATTACAAACCCAACTCATTATGCGGTTGCATTAAAATATGATGAAAAAGAAGCGCCTGCTCCTATGGTTACAGCAAAGGGTGAAGGTCAGACAGCTTTATATATCAAAAGAATTGCAAAAGAAAATAACATTCCCATCGAAGAAAATCGTCCTGTAGCCCGTGGACTATATACAGATGTGAAAATCGGTGCTATAATTCCTCAAGCGTATTTTAGAGTTATTTCACTAATTTACACACATCTCTTAAATAAAGACTCTGATAAAAATAAATAAAAATCGTAAATTGCTGGGTGGGGACTAATGGCAAACGAGCGTCGTGGAAAGATTTTACAGATAATTCAAGATAATTATGTAGCTGTGTCTACAGTTCTTGTTATTTTTCTTCTCTTTATTCCAATTCCAAAAGTTTTGATTGACTTATGTATGATTGCTAATCTTGCTTTTTCAATCATAATTATGCTTTCTGTTATTGCAACTCCTCGTGCTTCGGATTTTCAGACTTTTCCAAGAATCATCCTTTTTCAGACTATGTTTAGTTTGGGAATAAATATTGCCAGTACCCGTTTAATTCTTTTAGGAAATGCCAGTCCAAACAGTGGTTATTCCAATGAACAGAGTGCTATGGTTCAGGCTTTTGCAAGAATTGTTGCGGGAGATAATATTGTAATTGGTTTTGTTATTTTTATTATTCTTATTGTAGTTCAGGTACTTGTTGTTACAAAAGGTGCTGGTCGAGTTTCAGAAGTTGCTGCCCGATTCTCTCTTGATGCTATGTCACAGAAGTTTTTTGATGTAGATAATCGTCTTAATTCCGGTATGATTGACGATCAGGAAGCAATGAGATTAAAAGATGCTATCAGAAAAGAACTGGACTTTTATTCAAATATGGACGGTTCTTCCAAGTTCGTATCAGGAAATGTTAAAGCGGGCGTTTTTATTACTGTAGTAAACCTGGTTGGCGGTTTTGCTATGGGTGTTGCTTTTAGAAAAATGTCTTTCCAGAGTGCTTTAAGTACTTATTCAATTTTAACTATTGGTGACGGCTTAATGTCCCAGCTTCCATCAATAATCATTTCTTTTGCCACAGGTATTCTTGTAACAGGAACTAAATCTGATGAAGATTTGGGCGAACAGTTAATAAACGATTTTACTCGTTCTGGTTATATTTATATTATTGTTGGTGGTGTTCTTGCAGTGGCAGGAATTGTTTTGAGGGCAGGAACTCAATATTTACTGGTACCAGTTGGAGCATTGTTTGTTTTTATTGGTATCAGAATGAGTCAAAAGAAAAAAACTCAGGCTAATGCGGCCGAACAAGCTGCTAACGAAAAAAATGCAACTAATCAAAGTTCAACTCCTTCTCCAGATGCAGATAAGATTTCTATGCTGGATCCTTTGTCTTTGGAATTAGGCTATGGTCTTATTCCTTTAGTAACAAAAGAGCAGGGGGCCGAACTTCTTGAAAGAATAACTCGCATTCGAAATGAAGCAAAACTTGATATGGGTTTTGTTATTCCAAAAATCCGTATTCAGGATAATATGACTCTTGATCCAAATGACTATAGTTTTAAAATAAATGGAATTGAACGAGGTCATGCAAATATAAGATTAAATTATTACATGTGTATGGATACTGGTGCCGTAATTACTCCATTAAAAGGTGAAAAAACAAAGGATCCTGCTTTTGGTATGGATGCTATTTGGCTTCCAGAAGACAGAAGGGCAGAGGCAGAAGAAGCGGGTTATGTAGTAGTTGACCCACCAACTATTATTGCAACCCATCTTACCGAAATTATCCGTGCTCATGCGGCAGAAATGCTTGGTCGTCAGGAAGTTTCTTCAATCATAGAAACTGTAAAAGAGAAAAACTCTGTGCTTGTGGATGAAGTTCTTAATACTGCCAACTTAAATTACGGTCAGATTCAAAAAGTATTGCAGAATCTTCTTGATGAAAATGTTTCAATCAGAAATATTGTGGCCATTTTGGAAACTTTGGCAAATTATGCAAGCATTTCAAAAAATCCATGGGATTTAACTGCAAAAGTTCGAGAAACTTTGGGCCTGCAGATTTGTATGCAATATGCAGATGTAAATGATAAAAAACTACGGGTTTTAAGACTTTCAGAAAAACTTTCAGAGCTTGTTTTGGAGCATGCATATTATCCACCAGATGGTTCAAAGCCTTATGTAGCTTTTGATAGCGTAGATCAAAGAAAATGGATTTCGGCCATAAGTCGTGCAATTGCAAGTTCTAATGAACGGGGATATCAGCCGATTATTCTTTGTGTAAGTCAGGTCAGACAATTAGTTCGTTCAGCGGTGGAACGAGAAATGCCTGGAGTTATCGTTCTTTCTGATATGGAAATCTATGCGGCTGGTCGGAGTGTTGCTGTAGAAATTATTGATCAGATAGATTTTTCGACGGAAGAAAATCCTGAAATGAGTTTTGTTGGTTCTGTTTAATAAAAAGTATCAACTGGTTAAGGGTTATTAAAATATTGGTTTAAGTTTTGTTTAAGTTTGATAGAAAATAATTGAGGAATAAAAATAAATGGCATTGGAAAATGGTGTTAGACAGGTAATCGAAGGTGATACTCTGGATGAATGTAAAAAGAAACTCTTTGATATGTATCAAAACAATTACAATATTGAAGATAGACAGACTTTCTTTAAACATACGGGTTTCCTTGGATTAAAACTGAAAGAAGTACAGCGAATTACATATACAGTTAATCATCGTAAAGCTTATGATGTTGACAATTATTATAATTACAGTAAAGATTCAGAGGCAGATAAGTTAGAGAAAAATCGTCAGGAAATCATTCAGCAGCAGTCTACAGTGCTTTTTAATACTCAAATGCAGAAGATGGCTAACAAAATTGATGAGTTGAATAAGCAGATTTCTTCTATGAATGATAATATTACTTTGGCTACCAATGAAAAGCATGAAACAATTCGTAAAATCGAAGAACTTTTGGAAGAAAATGAGTTTTCCATGTCTTATACTCGAATGATTGAAGATAAGATTCGTGCAAAGTTTTCTTTGGACCAGCTGGACGATTTTAATTTAGTTGAACGCTATGTTGTAGATTGGATTGGAGAATCTATTCAAATAACAAAAGAAAAATATTTTAGGCCTCCACATGTTATAATTATTGTAGGACCAACTGGGGTTGGAAAGACTACTACGATTGCGAAACTAGCTTCCAATGCAATTCTTGACGCAAAAAGTAAAAATCTTCCAAGACCAGATTTATGTCTTCTTACTATTGATACAATGCGCGTTGGTGCTCAGGAACAGTTATCTAAGTTTGGTGATATTCTTGATAAAACTGTATTAAAAGCGGAATCTTCGGATGATGTTCGTGCAACCTACGAAGCATATAAAGATCATGTGGATTATATTTTTATTGATACAAGTGGTTATAGTCCTAATGATGCAACTCATATCAGTGAAATGAAGAATATGCTTGATGTAAAAATGAATCCGGATATTTATCTTTCTGTTTGCGCATCAACAAAAAGCAGCGATTTGCAAAATATTTTTAGAAATTATGAACCATTTGCTTATGAATCAGTTATAATTACTAAATGTGATGAAACCAAACAAATAGGAAATGTCATAAGTGTTCTTTGGGATCGTCACAAAAGTGTTTCTTATATTACAGATGGACAGCGAGTTCCAAGAAATATTAGAAAAGCAACGGTAATTGATTTTTTGAAAATGCTTAATGGATTTAATATTGATCGGGTTCACATTGAAGATAAGTTTGGTGAGCAAGACGAATAAGAATACAATAGCAATGGCAACTATACATAAAATACATTGGAGTTAATCTATGGAAGAACAGGCTGAAGAACTGAGAGAATTAATGCGAGATAATGCGGATTCTAAAATTGATATTCAAAAAATGGTGGAACCAGGTAAAAATGAAACTTCGATTACAGAGGATATTTCCAGTTCAACCAGTATTAATAATGACAATATAGATAATGCAAACTCAAGTTCAAATAAATCTGGAAAACAATTAAATCATATTAATAATATGAAGAAAAATCATAATACACGAATTATTGCCATAACTAGTGGTAAAGGTGGGGTTGGTAAAACTAACTTTGCTGTAAATATGGCAATTGCTTATGCTCAGCTGGGTAAAAAGGTTATTTTGATTGACGGTGACTTAGGAATGGCCAATGTAAATGTTCTTCTTAATATTGTGCCTAAGTACAACTTAATGCATGTAATCAACAGAAAAAAAACAATGAAAGAAATTGTTATGGACACTGAGTTTGGTATTAAGTTTATTGCTGGTGCTAATGGTTTTTCAAAAATCGCAAATCTTAGTGTAGAAGAACTGGACTATTTTGCCACACAGTTTGCGTCACTTGGAAATGCAGATATTATTATTATTGATACAGGTGCTGGTATTGCCAACAATGTTCTTCAGTTTGTGGCTGCCGCTGATGAAGTTTATGTTGTTACTACACCAGAACCAACCGCTATTACTGATGCATACGGAATTATAAAAATCATTACTACGGAAATTGTAGATAGAACTGTAAATATAAAATTGATTGTAAATAGAGTTCATTCTGCTGATGAGGCAAAAAGGATTTCAGAACGAATGATTACTATTGTCGGTCAATTCCTTGGTTATAAGGTTGAATATTTGGGATTTGTTTACGAAGATCCTGTTGTTCAGGCTTCGGTAATTCGACAAAAACCGTTTATTGTGGTGAATCCAACTTCAAAACCAGCGGTTTGTTTAAAGCATATCGTAGGTAAAATTGAAAAAACGGAACCAGAATACAATGAAGGAGTAGCAACTTTCCTGAAAAAGTTCTTAGGAAAGAAGAAATAAGTAAAAAAAAGTGTCAAAAGTGCAATTTTTCGCTATGTTTTAAATGTAAAAGTAAATTTTACTGTCATTTTTTATAATTATGATGTATAATTTACGAATGGGTTTAAATGGGAGGTGTGATAAACTTATTCTTAATTTTATCACAAAGGTTTGAATGTGTTTTATCCTGCATTCTTTTGTACCAACCTTCCCGTAATTGTTGCTGACAAAAACTTTTAATTTTTAAAATGGGAGGTAAAATGAAAATCGTAAAAGTTGTTTCAGTTTCTGCTGCAATTGGTTTTCTATTATCTCTATTTTTTGGCTTTTTTTCTCATTCGGGATTTTTACATATATTTCTTACTGCCTTGATTTTTGCAGTGGTTTTTGCAGTTCTGTCTGTAGCAATTTATTTTGTTTATGACAGATTTTTGGCAGATTCTTCGGCATCTTCATTAGGCGGTGAAGATGGTGGATTAAGCAGTTCTCCAAAGGCGGCGGGTGCTGTAACTGGTGGAAGTTCTAGAGGTTCTACTGGGCATGTGGTTGATATTACCATTGCTGAATCAGATTTGGAACAAACAGGAAACGCAAACCATTATGCTGTTGGTGAACATAAACAAATGTTGAATCCAGAGGATTATTCTGAACAGAAAGAAGCGGCGTCAACAGAAATTCCAAGAAATCCACGGGATGAATTCGTTCCGTTAAGAAGAGAAGAAACAGTTGATAATTTTTCAGGAACAGAATCTATCGCACCAGGAGCTTCCAGAACCAAAAATGCTTCTGATGCTGGCAATTCGGGCTTTCAAGCCGCTTCATTAACTGCATTATCTTCTGGATTTAGTAATTTGAACACCGATTCTTCTGATGGTACTGATGTTCTTCCTGATATGGGAGATATGAGTAGATTTGTTTCAGAGTCAGAAGAAAGTGAAGATTCAGATTCTGATGAATCCATGAGTAATGAAAGTTCAACAGGAAGTTACAGTTCTGGTTTTTCTTCGAGAAATCAGGATAGTTCAAGTATAAAAGATGCTCCGTTAATTGCAAAAGCAATCAGCTCAATTTTAGCGGAAGAAACATAAAAAAAGGTGAAAGTGTATGCCAATTAATGATACGCAAGAAGAAGACGATCTCTGGGAAGAATTCAAAAAGACAAAGACTTCGGCCATAAGAGATAAATTTATTAAACAATATATGCCTCTTGTAAAATATGTAGCTGGAAAGGTTGCATCTGGAATGCCAAACAATATTGAGTTTGATGATTTGGTAGGCTTTGGTCAGTTCGGGCTGTTGGATGCAATTAATAAATATGACACTTCAAAAAATGTAAAATTTAAAACCTATGCAGTTACCAGAATCCGAGGAGCCATTTTTGATGAATTAAGGCAATTGGATTGGGTTCCTAGATCTGTTCGCCAAAAATCTAGAGAAATTGAAGACGCTATTGCTTCTCTTGAATCAAGATTGGGAAGAACTGCCAGTGATACAGAAATTGCAGAATCTATGAATATGACAGAAGATGATTACCATAGAACTGTAATGAAGGTGTCTGGAACAAGTATTTTATCTTTGAATGATGTTTGGTATGCCGGTGATGATAATGATAATATGTCCATCGGTAATAATATTGAGTCTCCATCCAGTTTGAATCCGGATGTAATTGCTGAGCGGGAAGAAATTAAAAAGGTTATTGCGCAGGCTATTAGCGAACTTCCCGATAAAGAAAAAATGGTAATAGTTCTTTATTATCATGAAGATTTGACATTTAAAGAGATTGGAGAAGTTCTGGAAGTTAGTGAGTCAAGAATCTCGCAGTTGCATACCAAGGCAAACTTGAGATTACGAGCAAAATTAACAAATCTTCGAAAAGGTATTATCTAATAATATTTGTTAATGAAATAAAAAAAATTGTTTTATTTTGATTTTCCCTGTAAAATGTATATTATAAAAATTAGGTGTTAATTTATGGTAACATTAGAAGTGCTTCGTGAAAAAATGAAAGCTCAACTCGAATTAGATAAGCGGATTCATCAGGTAGAAGTTAATGCTGATACTATTGATGAAGCCCTTGCTGATGCTGCTGTACAACTTAACACAAAAGTTGCCAATCTGGAATACGAAATTGTCGAAAAAGGTAGTGATGGTATTCTGGGAATGGGAAAAAAGCCCTGGCATCTTTTAGTCTATCAAAATCCTTCAACTGTAAAAAAGGTTACAAAACTTGCTTCCGATGGTCTTAATATTGATGATTCTTCTGATGAAGCCGAAGTTATTCAGGATAGAGACGGTATGTTCTATGTACGCCGTTTTGGTTCTGATATCAATTTGAAGGTTATTCCACCAATTGGCGAAGGTTATCCAATTGAATTAAAAGATGTTATCAATGAAATCCGCAGAGAAGATACATTGGATTTCGACGAAAATCTTGTTAAAAAATATGTTAAAATGGGAACTGGCGGTGAATATGCCGTTGTAGGTACATATAAACATATAAAAGCGGGCGATGCTCTTGTTTTTGTTGAAGCTGCCCGTGATGAAATGAAAGCCGCTATTACTGTACATCAGCCAAATGGTAGTGGAGCAGATGCTTCGGCAGACTTAATCGTTCGTTCATTAGTTTCACAAGGTATTTATGATCAGTGTATTGATATGACCCGTGTTATGGAGTTTGTTGATAATCCAGTTTACGATATGCTTTATGATGTTGCATTTGCCATAAAACCAGTTGATGGTCGTGATGCCTACATTGCATATAATTTTGAAACAGATCCAAAAAATCTTAGAGCAAAAGAAACAGAATCCGGACAGATAAACTTTAAGGAATTAAATCAGATTCAAAATGTTATTGCGGATCAGGCATTGGCTGTAAAAATGCTTGCTGAACGAGGAAAAGCAGGAAAATCTATTTTTGGTCGTTACCTTGAAGCAAAAAATGGAAAAGACATTCAGATTCAGCTTGGTGAAAATGTTCGCCTTGACAGAGACGGTGTAACAATTAAAGCCGCCATTGATGGTGAAGTTATGCTGGTTAATGGAAAAGTTTGTGTTCAGCCTATTAAATATCTTGATGCGGTTAACAATAAAACTGGAAATATTAAGTTTGTTGGAACAGTTATTATTAAAGGTTCTGTTGCAGAAGGATATAGAATTGAAGCCACAAATATCGAAATCGGTGGAACTGTAGATCCTTCTCAATTGATTGCTACAGGTAATATCATTGTTCGTCAGGGTATTTTTGGTAAAGGAAAGGGCTATATTAAAGCTGGAAAATCTCTTTGGGCCAAGTTTATTGAACAGACCACAGTTGAAGTTGAAGAAAATGTTGTTGTAAATGATTATATTTTGAACTCAAATGTTACTGCAATGAAAAATATTGTTGTTCGCGGAAAACGAGCTCAAATTAATGGTGGTCATTTAATGGCTACAGAAGAGATTTGTGCACGATACCTTGGTGCTTCTGGTGGTGGAACAGAAACTATCATTGAAGTTGGTATTGACCCTAGAGCAAAACGACGACTTGCTGAGTTACAAAAATTACAGAGCGACTATTCAATTAAATATAATAATAATGAATTGGATATTCAGAATATCGAACAGCTTAAAAAGCGCTTAAAGAGAGTTCCTCAAGAAAAACAGAATGTTCTTACAAGATTAATTCAAGAAAATAAAAAATATGCAGAAGATTTGGATGTAATCAACAAAGAAATTGATATGATTCAGGAACATTTGCGTGATCTTAAAGCTGTAGGTAAAGTAAAAATCGAAGAGACTGTTTATGCTGGTGTTAAGATTTATGTACGCGATCTTCTGGATGAAATTATCATGGATACAAAAAATATTACTTTCAGTTATGATAAGGGATTCCCAACACCAAGACACGGCCCTTATGAACCTCCATCCATAACACAGGAGGATATTGATGGCATTGCAACCACTTGATCTCCAGAATATGTATTCTCAAATGTCCAATGTTGCTAAGGCAGTAGGTGGACAGTCTCAATCAGCTCAGATTGCCGCTTCTATTCAACAGCAGAATCAGGTTCAAAAAGATATAGAAAACGCCAACCGTATTCAGAAAACAAACGAAAAGGGTCAGAATCGCAGAATCAATCCTGATGAAAAAAATGGAGGTGGGGCTCCAAATAAAAATCCGAATCAAAATGCAAAGGAAAATCCTGCCGAACCTGATAATGACGAAAAAATATTGAATAATTTTAATGCAGGAACAAAAGAATCTTTGTATTTAGGAACAATTATTGATATTACAAGATGAAAAATTATTGAAATAGTGGTATAATTATTAAGTAATTTTAAAAACGTAGAACAGAATTTAACACAGCGGGGTAAAACACAAATGGTAATATTAATAATCTGTCTTTGCGTTATTAACATAACATTATGGTTAGTTTTTCTTATCCGCTTTAAAAAGTTATTTTCTACTGACAAAATCATTGAAAACACAGCCGATAAAATGAATAAGTTTATTGCCGAAATAGACAGGGCAACTGAACGAGATGCGTATTTGGCAACAGAAGCCACAAAAAGAATCCAATCAAAAATTGATGAAGCTGAGTTGAAAATGGAAATGTTTACTCAGGCCTCCCAGAGATTAAAAAATATGATAGGCGAAGCAGATAGAATCAACCGACTGTCAAATCAGAAAAGTCCTATCTATCAAATGCCTGCAGAACTGGCTGGAGAAATATACGAAACTGTTGATAATAAATCTCAGGCTGCTTTGGCTGGCAATTTATACCAAAAGGTTGGAGCTGCTTCTAAATATAGTAGAAAAGGATTTAATCAAGGCTTAGGTTTTGCAGATAGTGATGTTTCAGAGTTAGATCCTGACTCAACCTATGAATTGACCAATGCCCAGAAACAGAAAACCACAGTAACACCAACAGGTGCAGCTTATAGGGAAATTCCACTTATAATTACAAAAGTTTTAGATGATAGTCCTGACAACGATGCAAGAAGTTCCGAAACCCGTAAACTTTCTCAAAAGGAAATGAAACGCAAAGAACTGATAAAATCTGTTCAGAATCTTTATAATAATGGTTTGGATGTTCCACAGATAGCTAATCAGCTTTCCTGTTCACAAACCGAAGTTCAACTTATTATTGATATGAACATTTTGTAAAAAAATAAAAAATTGACCTAAAAATGGAGGCTTATAAATGAATATTACAAAACAGAGATTTGGTGTATTAAGTGATGGTACAGAAGTAAGTTTGTTTACTGTAAAAAATGATAATATGTCATTTTCTTGTACAGATTACGGTTGTACACTAACAAGCATTGTTTTGAATAACAAAAAATCTGTTAAAACCGATGTTTTACTTGGTTTTTCAACTTTGGAAGGTTATCTTAATACAAAATATTGTTTTGGTACTGTAGTTGGAAGATTTGCTAATCGCATTGGAACTGCAAGTTTTACTTTGAATGGCAAGAAGTATGAGCTTGACAAAAATGATGGTCCAAACACTTTGCACGGTGGTTTTTTTGGTTATGATAAAATTATGTGGGATGCCGAAATCATTGAATCAGAAGAACAATGCGGTGTTAAATTTTCAAGACTTTCTCCAGATGGAGAACAGGGCTTCCCAGGAAATGTAAAGCTTGAAATTACATATCTTTTGGATACTAAAAATAATCTTACCTGTTATTATACAGCCGAAACTGATGCTCCAACACCAATCAATATTACAAATCATGCATATTTTAATCTTGCTGGTAATGGAAGTGTAAAAGATCATACTGTTAAGATGAACTCAGATTATATTCTGGAAGTAAGCCCTGTTTTAATTCCTACTGGAAAATTACTTGAAGTTAAAGGTACTCCATTCGATTTTACTTCGGAAAAAAAGATTGGCGAAGAACTTGCTAAAGTTGGTGCAGGTTATGACCATTGTTATGTTACCACTGCTTATGGAAAAGATAAAAAATGTGGTGTTCCACTGGAAGATGGGCCACTTGTTGATTTTGCCGTGGTAAAAGATTCAAAAACTGGTAATGAAATGGATGTTTTAACTAATATGGAAGGTTGTCAGTTCTACACTGGTAACTATATAAAAGGATTGATTGGAAAAAATGGTGTAGTATATCAGAATCATGATGCTTTCTGTTTAGAAACACAGTGTTTCCCAGATACTCCAAATAAGCCAGATTTCCCAACTTGTATTCTGGAACCTGGTCAAAAAATGAAAGCAAAAACTATTTATGCTTTTAAAACAACAGAGTAAAAGGAACAATTAATCAATTTATATCATTTTATATTGAATAAATAAATGTTTGTTATAAATAACCTTCTGTTGATATAAGATTTTGTTTGAATAATCGATAATTCTTAGTTAAAATTATTAATCAACGGAAAATAATTGTGAGGTAATGCGTGATGGACGTACAATTACAGGAACTGATTGAAAAAATCAAAAAGGATGGAGTTTCAGCAGCAGAAACAAAAGCTGCAGAAATTATTTCCGAATCAGAGAAAAAAGCAGAAGCTATAATTGCAGAAGCTCAGGAAAAAGCAGCTGAAATTGTAAAGAATGCTAAAGTAGAAACCCAGAGAATGGAAAAAGCTAGTGAAGAAGCAATTGTTCAGGCTGGCAGAAATATGCTTTTGTCTTTCAAGGATTCTTTGCTTAATGAATTGAACAGTCTTATCCACAGCGAAACTGAAGCTGCAATGGATAAATCTGTATTGACAAAACTTATTCCAGAAACTGTAAAAGAATGGGCAAAAAATAGTGATGCTTCTGAACTTTCTGTTCTTCTTTCTGAAAAAGATGCAAAAGATTTGGAATCTGTGTTCACCTCTGAGCTTAAAGCTGAAATTGCAAAAGGTTTGGAAGTTAAACCAGATAAAACTTTGTCGGCTGGTTTCCGAATTGGTGTAAAGAATGGCGTAGCATACTATGATTATTCGGCAGAAAGTCTTGCAGAAATGTTTGCTGCATATCTTAACCCAAAAGTTGCAGGTTTGATGAAAACTGCTGCTTCAGATATAAATGCTAAAAAGGACGCAGAATAGTGGCATATTATTATTTGGTTTCACAGTTACCAAATGTCTCTTCTGCAGAAGGAAAATCAGCACTTCCATTTAACACAAATGGTTTTAAAGAATTGTGCTGCAGATATATTTCTGAAAAAGAAAAAGAAACTTTGAATGGGCTTTCCTTGGTTCCTCCAAAAGATGCCGCATCCACAGGTTCTGCCTTTTTAGATGTTTGGTACGAAAAAGAACGAAATTTACGCTTTGCACTGGCACAGATTCGCGCACAAAAAATGAAAAAAGATAATGTTTCTTTGCCTGCTGGCTGTACTGCTGATATTGTTAGCGTTGCAAGAACAGCAGTCGGTATGGATAGTCCATATTCGGCAGAACAATATCTTTTTGAATACAGAATCAAATTATTGGAAGATTTAAAACCTTTAGATAATTTTTCGATAGATTCTGTTTATGCATACGGTCTAAAGCTCATGCTGGTTGAAAGAATGCGTAAATTTGATGTTGAAAATGGTAAAACTTCTTATCATAAGATTTACGATACAATACTTGGAGAAACAATATGACGGATACAAAAGCAAAGGTAGTCGGCATTAATGGTAACATGGTCACCATCGAATTTGATGGAACTGTTTCAATGAATGAAGTTGGCTATGTTAATGTTGTTGACAATTCAGAAGAAAAAAAGTTAAAAGGCGAAGTAATCCGTATTCGCGGAAATAAAGCCCAAATGCAGATTTACGAAATGACTCAGGGTATTAAAACTGGGGATTCCGTAGAATTAACTGGAGATTTACTTTCAGCTGAATTAGGACCAGGTCTTCTTGGTCAGATTTATGATGGTTTGCAGAATCCATTGCCATTGGTTGCAGAAAAAGCAGGATGGTTTCTTGAGAAAGGTGTTTATGTTGATGCACTTCCAAAAGATAAAAAATGGGACTGGACTCCAACTGTAAATGTTGGCGATAAGCTTTTACGAGGCGATTCAATTGGTACAGTTCCAGAAGGTCCATTTACTCATAAGATTTTGGTTCCTTTTGATATGTTGGGAATCTACACTGTAAAAGAAATTACACCAGCTGGTTCTTATACAATTACTGACAAAATGGCTGTTCTTACAGATGAAAAAGGAAACGAATATCCTTTGACTATGACATTCAAATGGCCAGTAAAACGAGCAGTTGATTGTTACGCAGAAAGATTGGCTCCAAATGAACCAATGGTTACTCAGGTTCGACTTATTGATACTTTCTATCCAGTTTCTAAGGGTGGAACTTATTGTATTCCAGGACCTTTTGGTGCAGGAAAAACTGTTCTTCAGCATACAACTTCTCGAAATGCTGATGTTGATATTGTAATTATTGCTGCTTGTGGTGAACGAGCCGGTGAAGTTGTTGAAACAATCAAAGAGTTCCCAGAATTAAAGGATCCAAGAACTGGTGAATCTTTGATGAAACGAACAATTATCATTTGTAATACTTCATCAATGCCTGTTGCTTCACGAGAAGCTTCAGTTTATACATCAGTTACTTTGGCAGAATACTATCGTCAAATGGGATTGCATGTTTTACTTCTTGCTGATTCTACTTCTCGATGGGCTCAGGCTCTTCGTGAAATGTCTGGTCGTTTGGAAGAGATTCCTGGTGAAGAAGCTTTCCCTGCATATTTGGAATCTTACATTGCTGCTTTCTATGAACGAGCTGGTATTGTAAAACTTCGCGATGGTTGTACAGGTTCTGTTACAATTGGTGGAACTGTTTCTCCAGCAGGTGGTAACTTTGAAGAACCAGTTACACAGGCAACTCTTAAAGTTGTTGGTGCATTCCATGGTCTTTCTCGTGAACGCTCTGACGCTCGTAAATATCCTGCAATTGACCCAATCATTTCTTGGTCTAAATATAAATCGGTTCTTCCTGAACAGTGGGTTGCTTTTGCCCGTAAGGTTTATTTGTCTGGTGTTGAAGTAAATCAGATGATGAAAGTTATTGGTGAAGAAGGAACTACAACAGTAGATTATATTGAATATCTTAAGAGTGATTTCCTTGATTCAGTTTATATGCAGCAGAACTCTTTTGATGAAATTGATGCTGCTGTTAGTGTTGAAAGACAGAAATATACATTTGCAAAGGTTATGCAGGTTTTAGGTTCTGATTTTGACTTAAAGGATAAGGATACAGCTCGTAACTTCTTTAATCAGATGAGACAGAAGTTTATTGACTGGAACTATTCTTTGTGGGATTCAGATAAATTTAAACAGGCAGAAGAAGATATTTCTTCTCATTATGCTTCCGCTTCTGGAAAAATTAGAGATGAAATTGCTGCTTTACTTAAGGATGGTGAATAATTATGAACAAAGTTTATAGTAAAATTGAATCCATCACTGGTAGTGTTATTACAGTAAAAGCTGAAAATGTAGCATACGGTGAACTTGCTGAAATTGAAACTCGTTTTGGAAAGTCTTTAGCCGAAGTAAACAAAATCGATGGTGATGTTGTTTCGCTTCAGGTTTTTGCTGGTGGACGAGGTGTTTCAACTGGTGATCATATTAAATTCCTTGGACATCAGATGAAGGTTAGTTTCTCTGATGATTTGCTTGGTAGAATTTTCAACGGTTCTGCAGAACCAAGAGATAAAGGTCCAGCTCTTACAGATTCTTTGGTAACAATTGGAGGGCCTTCAGTAAACCCTTCAAAACGAATTATGGCACGCCGTATGATTCGTACTGGTATTCCAATGATTGATATGTTCAATACTTTGGTTGTTTCTCAGAAACTTCCAATCTTCTCAATCTCTGGTGAACCTTACAACCAGCTTTTGGCTCGTATTGCTATGCAGGCAGAAGTTGATGTAATTGTTCTTGGTGGTATGGGTCTTAAGTATGATGATTACCTTTATTTCAAGAAAACTTTGGAAGATGGTGGTGCTTTAAGCCGTACAGTTATGTTTATGCATACCGCATCTGACCCAACTGTAGAATGTCAGAAGATTCCAGACCTTTCTCTTGCAGTAGCAGAACAGTTTGCTCTTAAAGGAAAAGATGTTCTTGTTCTTCTTACAGATATGACTAACTTTGCCGACTCTATGAAGGAAATTGCTATTACTCAGGAACAGGTTCCTTCAAACCGCGGTTATCCAGGTGATTTGTATTCTCAGCTTGCTTCCAGATATGAAAAAGCTGTTGACTTTGATTCTGCTGGTTCTGTTACAGTTCTTGCAGTTACAACAATGCCTGGTGATGATGTTACTCATCCAGTTCCAGATAACACAGGTTATATTACTGAAGGTCAGTATTATCTTAAAGGTGGACGAATTGAGCCATTTGGTTCTTTGTCTCGTTTGAAACAGAATGTTAATGGTTCTACAAGACCAGATCACCGTGCTTTAATGGATGGTATGATTCGTCTTTATGCAAATTATAAAGACACCCTGGAAAAGAAATCTATGGGATTTATGATGAGTAAATGGGACGATAAGCTTTTGACTTATGGAAAGAAATTTGAGGAAGGTATGATGGACCTTTCTAAGAATATTCCATTGGAAGATGCTTTGGATTTGGGATGGAAGATTCTTGCAGAATGTTTTGAACCACAGGAAACAGGTTTAAAAACATCTTTGATTGAAGAATACTGGCCGAAATAAAATCCTGCGGATTTTATTTCAACGATTTTTGTCTGCGTTGCACTCAAAAATTCGCGGAAATGAAAAATTTAAATATTTAGAAGGATGTTTAAATGGCAAAAATTAAGCTGACAAAAAATGAGCTTAAAGTTCAAAAAGATTCGCTTAAAATGTATAAGCGATATCTTCCAACTTTGATACTCAAAAAACAACAGCTTCAAACAGAAATCCGCACAATAGATTCTAAAGCTAAGGAAGTTCGTGCTGCACGTGCCGCTCTTGAAAAAGAGTTTGACGAATGGATTGCAGTTTTTGGCGAACAGGAAGCTTTTAAACCTGATATGGTAACGGTTAGCAATATAAAAAAAGGCTTTGGCAATATTGCAGGTGTAACAATTCCTGTATATGAAGGAGCTGATTTTTCTCGTGGAGATTACGATTTGTACGAAACTCCACTTTGGATTGATATGGCTGCCGACCGTATGGAAAAAGCTTTGTCTTTAGATTTGGAAGCTGAAGTTCTTGATGAACAGGTTCGTTTGCTTTCGAGAGAATTAAGAGCCACAACTCAAAGAGTTAATTTGTTTGAAAAGGTTAAGATTCCAGAAGCAAAGGCTAACATAAAGAAAATTACTGTTTATCTTGGAGATGAACAGGTTGCTGCGGTTGTTAGAAGTAAAATATCTAAGAAAAAATTGCAGGCTAAAATTGATGAAGAACAGGAGGTAGACTAATGATTGAACCAATGAAAAAAGTCTCTATAGTTCTTCTCAATAAAGAAAAAGAGCAAGCTTTAACTGCTTTACGCAAAATTGGATTACTTCATCTGGAGAAATTGGAAGGTTCTTCTGAAAAACTTAATGCTTTTAAGGAATATACAAATAATGCTGTAGTTTCTGAAGCAATTTTAGGGGAAATAAAACTTCCAAAACAGAAAAAAGGTGAAGTTGCTACTTTATCTGATGAAGAAATTGTTACATTGTGTAAAAGTCTTGTAACAAAATCAGAGAAAAAGAAGCAGCTTATGGAAGAGATTTCTGCTGATACAACAGAATTGGATAGATTCAGCAAATGGGGTAGCGTTTCCATTGAAGATTTTGAATATCTTTTGAATAAAGGTATTCAGTTGAAAATGTACGAAATCCCTTCTGATAAATATTCTTCCATTGACGAAAATGTAAAGACACTTTTGGTAAGCAAAGATAATAAAGAAGTTAGATTCCTTATTATAAATGGTGGTGAAGGTCGTCCAGAAAAATTGTTACCAGAAGCCTTTGAAGTTCCTCTTCCAAGAATGAGTACAAATAGTTTAAAGGAAGAGATTGCCGCTGATGAAAAAGAAATAGCTTCAATTGAAGAGTTTTACAAAGAAAACGCAAAATATCTTAGTGCAATTACTTCGTTTAAGAAGAAGTTGGAAACAGATATTGAGTTTGAAAATGTAAACGCTGGAATTGGTCATGAAACAGAAGGAACTGATACAGATTTAGCCTGGATTAGTGGTTATGTACCAGCTGCAAATCTTGAAGATTTTAAAAAGGCTTGCAGCGAAAATCAATGGGCGGTTGCTTGTGATGATCCTGAAGAAGAAGATGTGGCAGTTCCAACAAAATTGAAGAACAACAAGTTTGTAAGCTTGATTTATCCACTTACAGACTTTTTGGGAACTGTTCCTGGATACCACGAATTTGATATTTCTGGCTGGTTCCTGTTATTCTTTACTATTTTCTTTGGAATGATTTTTGGTGATGGCGGTTACGGCTTATTGGTAACAGTCGCCGCTTTACTTTTAATTGTCAAAAACAAAATGGCAAAAAAAGCACCATCTCCATTCTTGGGATTAATGTTGCTTCTTGGTGTAGCTACTGTAGTTTGGGGAACTGTAACTTGTACTTGGTTTGGAATTAGTGCAGATGCTCTTCCAGCCTGGTTAAAGAATATGTCGGTTCCACTTATTTCCAGTGCCTACGAAGATAAATTATGGGTTCCTTTCTGGGTAACCGAAGCTGGAGTTGGATTAACAAAATCTCAAAACCTGCAGATTTTCTGTTTTGCATTGGCTTTGATTCAGCTTTCTGTTGCTCATATAAAGGCAGCTGCAAGAAATATATCACAAAAGAACTTTATAAAATCTTTAGGTGATATTGGTTCTCTCTTACAGTTGATAGGTATGTTCTGGGTTGTTCTGGCAATGGTTGTAAACTCTAAGGTTTTCCAGATGTTCGGTTCAATTAATAATGTACCTGTAGGTAAAATTGAAATTAGCCTTATAGCTATAGGATTTGTATTAAGCTTTGTTTTCGCCAATTACGAAGGAAGCATTGGAAAATCAATTCTGGAAAGCTGTAAAAATATAATTTCAGTTTTGCTTGGTGTTGTAAATGTATTCTCGGATATTGTTTCTTACATTCGATTGTGGGCAGTTGGTTTAGCAGGAGCGGCAATTTCGGAAACTGTAAATACTTTGGCTGGTCCAATTTTAGGACACGCAATTTTATTTATATTCGCAATTGTTTTGCTTTTGTTCGGTCATGGATTAAATATGATTTTGAACCTTCTTTCTGTAATTGTTCACGGTGTTCGATTGAATACACTTGAGTTCTCTACTCACCTTGGTGTTTCTTGGTCTGGTATTAAGTATTCACCATTTAAAGAAAAATAAATATTGCCTGTCTTAAGGGCAGGTTTAAAAATTAGAAATAAGCCTTATGGCAAAAGGAGTTTAATATGACTTTTAGTTTTGGTATGCTTGGAGCTGCTATTTGTATGGGTATTGCTGCTATTGGTTCAGCAATTGGTATTGGAATTGCAGGACAGGGTGCAATTGGTGCTTGGAAGCGTTGTTATATCAACAATAAACCAGCTCCATTCATTTTGACAGTTTTTGCTGGTGCTCCTTTAACACAGACAATTTATGGTTTCCTTTTGATGTCTATTACATTAAAAGAAATGGGTGCCTCTAATCCTGGAATGGCTCTTGGTCTTGGAATTGCTTCTGGTTTGGCTATGTGTTTCTCTGCAATTGCACAGGGAAAAGCTGGTGCTGCTGCTTCTGATGCTCTTGGTGAAACTGGTAAAGGTTTTGCTCAGTACATTATGGTTGTAGGTCTTTGTGAATCTGTTGCTTTGTTTGCAATGGTATTCTCTATGATTGCATAGTTTTTGTAATCTGATTTACTGAATATTTTAATAGGGCTGTCTTTAAATGATGATGAAGATCTGAATTTTAAGACAGCTTTTTTTTATGTTTTATAGAAATAAAAAGATTGGCAACCGTTATGGAGGGCAGCGAAGCTGGTACGAAGTACCGTCCGTAGGTAAGCCCGGAACAACGAGAGTAGTTTTAATATTATTTTTGCGGTTATTTTGATTTTTTAAACTTTGCATTTTGCCCCAAATCTGAAAAAAAGGAATACTCGCACAGTTTTTTTATATATGGTATAATTTTTTTATGACAACGAAGGTTTTTTTAGGCGGAAAAGGCATTACAAAACGCATTTCTATTGGTGGTGATTCTCCTGTTAGTTTACAGACTATGTGGAAAGATTCTATAAACGATCTTTCGGAAAATAATAAAAAACTTGATTCAATTTTAAAACAAATCAACGAAATGCAGCTTTTGGGCTGTGATATTATTCGTTTTGCGGTTCCTGATATGGAAAGTGCCCGGGGCTTGTGTGAAATTGCAGAAAGGACTTCTATGCCTTTGGTGGCTGATATTCATTTTGATTATAGACTGGCGCTGGAATGTTTGAAAGGAAATGTGGCGGCAATTAGAATAAATCCTGGAAATATTGGAAGCTTTGAAAATACGCAAAAAGTTGTGGAAGCTTGTAGAGAAAATGGGGTTGCTATTCGTATTGGAATTAACAGCGGAAGTTTGCCGAAAGATTTGCAGGAAAAAATTGCTTTGGGTGAAATGTCCAGAGCCAAAGGACTTTGTGAAACAGCAGTTAGGGAAGCGGAAGTTTTTGAAAAGCTTAAGTTTAATCAATATGTGGTTAGTATGAAATCTTCGGATGTACAGGAAACTATTGAATGTAACAGATTTTATGCCCAGCAATTTAATAATCCTTTACACCTTGGAGTTACGGAAGCGGGGCCTTTAATTGGTGGAATTGTAAAATCTTCTATTGCTTTTTCTACTTTATTGAATGAAGGCATTGGAGACACTATAAGAGTAAGTTTGTCTTCCAGTCCAGAAAATGAAATAATTGCGGGAATGAATATTCTTAAAGAATGTGGAAAAAGAAAAGGTGGCATTACTTTGGTAAGCTGTCCTAGATGCGGGCGTTTGGGATTTGATGTTCACGGTTTTGTGGAAAGATGGCAGAATAAGCTTTTGGCTATATCTAACAGTAGTTTTGCGGATAAGAATGTTACTATTGCAGTAATGGGTTGTGTCGTTAATGGGCCTGGCGAAGGTAAACATGCAGATTTAGGAATTGCGGGAGCTAAGGATAAAGTTATTATTTTTAAAAAAGGAAAAATAGTTCAAACAATAGACTCAAAAGATGCCGATAAAGTATTTGAAGAGGAATTGAATACTTTATGAAACGAAGCATTTTTTTCATGGCAATTTTGCTGTTAGCAACGAATAATTTTTTTGCACAAAATAAAACGAATGTTATTAATTCCAATAGCATTCAGGCTTACAGACAGGCTTTGTTATCTTTTGATGAAAATGATTATGGAAAGGCTTTAAAATATTCGGAAGACGCAATTTTTTATAGAAAACAGCAGATTGATTATGAAGCTTCTGTTTTAGAGAACAGCTTGAGTTCAAAAGACGCAAAAAAAGCTGGCGAAAAAATTGAAAATGTAATTTCTGTGTTGAAAGAAAGAGATGAGCTGGAATGTATTCAAATAATTAACTTTTATGTGAAGAAAAAGGGAAAAGATTATTTTAATGATTCGGTTTTTGAAATTTTAAATTATATAAAAAATCAGTCAGAGTATCCTGAAGCACAAAAATTGATTGGCGACATTTATAAGCTGGAAGGTGAATACGATTTTGCAGAATTGTATTACAAAAAGGCTTTGGAAAACGAAGAAGTTTTAGATATTCCTGACGAAAAATATGAAATCTTATATCTTTTGGCAGATATTAGCCGTTTGAAAGAAGATTATGATAAGATGGAAGTTCGGCTATTAAATGTAATTGGAAACAGACAGTTAAATAATAATAAAGCTTTATGCCGAGCTATGAAAAATACGGTTTCGGCTAATAATCCTAGTGATGTGAATAAGTTTTTTCAGCTTTTTAGAACTTATGATTATTATTCACTTAGAGCTTATGGCCTTTTGGCTGAATATTATTACAATCTGCAAGAATATGATAAGGCTTTTGAATATTCGTCTCTGGCGGTTATAAACGGTTTTTCTAAGATTTGTTCTATTTTGGAAAAACGAAATCTGGAATATGAGTTTTATGATTTGGAAAAATATTTAAATGAAGTTTTATATTATCCAGATATTGTAAAATGGGGAACTGATAATCAAGTTTGGAAAAATCTTAATTATTTTTGTGAGATTTGCCAGAAACTAAAATATGATAAGTTTGCATTGAGCCTTTTAAGAACTTTGGCAAAAGCTTCGCCAGAACAATATTGGCAGCAGGATGCAGTTATTAAATTAGAAAAAATGAGTAGTTCGGCATTGTAAGTCAGAAAAAAACTATCTGTATTATTTTAATAATGCAGACCTAAGCCAAAAGAAATCTCAAATTTTGAAACATTCTCGCGCCAATCCGTATTCAATTTGTCTGCAAAGAAAGCTCGTCCTATATCGTAGCCAACACTTGCACGAACTGTGTAACTTGACCATTTTTGGGGGAATACAAGAACTTCAAGTCCTGCGGAATAAAATCCATCCTTTGGATCTAATTTTTTTTCTGTTGCTTTGTTGTAGAGTAATGCAAAGTCAAAGAATGGACTGAACTGTAAGTCAAAATTGAAGTAGCGAAGGTATTTAGAAGAAAAATCTGTAGAAAAAATGTGAATTGGAACATCAAGATTTACACAAACTGCAGAAACTGTTTTTAATGCTTCGGAACTAGTTCGTGCTCCGTTGATTATGTATTTTTGATTGTCTCGGATTCCTCGTAGATTGGAACCAATGGAGTTTCCTTCTGAGAAAATATATTCGTTATGACGATCTGTAAAATAATTAAAGGCATAAAGTTGTGAACATAGTCCAAAACGGCTGAACCAATTGCCATCGTAAATATTTATAGCTTTGAAGGCTTTTCCTGTAAATGAAATGTATGGGTACCAAAGTTTTCTGTCAAAATTGTATTCGTAGCAGTTACTAATGGTTCCGCTTAATCCTGTGCGCAAATTATTGGACCAGTTTATTCTTGAAGTTGAAATTGTCTGTCCTGGTACAATATATGGTCCTGAAAGTGAATAATTGTAATGCAAGTTTGAAATACCAGTTTTATCCCAGTTGTAAACAAAATCAATATAAGGTGTGTAAGTAATTTTACCCCAGTTTGGAATATAAAAAATCTTTACAGGAATTGAAAAACGGGCATTTTCTTGAAAATAAATATTATCGCCGTAATATTCATAGTCATAATCATTGATTACAGACTGATAAAACTCTAAAGAATAAGAAACCCATTCTCTTGAAAGCAGAAATTTTAAACCGGTTTTTGCATTCCATTCAGGTAAATCTTCTCCAAAAGTATAGGAAATAGCGTAATCATTTACCCAGATTGTATTAAAAATGCCTGCCTTGAAAGGATAATCGTACTCAAAATTAGCCCCAATGATATAATTCATTTTTGCGTTTTCTTTAGGTTGTTCCAGCTGCAAATCAAAGTCGGCAGTCATTGGATTTAATGAGCCAAGAAAATTGGTATCCTTTGCCTTTAATTTGAATACAGTTCCTGAATTTGAATTATATGTGCCGTATGGTACTGCAAGAAGAGGAATGGAATCGGTTAATGTGGCTTTAATCTGAACTTCAAAATAGGAAGCATCTGGATTACCGCTTGAATTATTATTTGAGTTTTCTGAAGACAAAAGTTTTTTTTCCTCGGAAATTGTATAATCGATTTGTATTGAATCAAAAGCTCTAAGATTTGAAAGTCGCTGTTTGTAATCATTTATATATTTTTTAAGATCTTCTTCGGATTTGAAAATTGTATTTTTATCTAAGGATACATTTTGTTCCAGGGCATAAACTTTTGTAGTGGTCAAAAAAGACCAGGAACTTGGATTGATGTTATATTCAATGTTAGTAATTTTATAGTTGTTTTCTGTATTTTCATTTGCAAAAGCAAAAAGTCCAAAAATAGAGAAGCAGAGAATTCCAAGTAAAAGTTTTTTCATATTTAGTAAGCACCTTTTCCTTTTATAACAACCCAGACTGATTTTATAAGAATCCACAAATCAAGCCAGATTGACCAGTTTTGAATGTAATATGTGTCAAAATAGATTCTTTCGTCATAAGAAGTTTCTGAACGGCCGGAAATCTGCCACATGCCGGTTAAGCCTGGTAAAACAGATAGAACATAATCTTGGTGCTCGCCATATTTTTCCATTTCTTCGGCGGTTACAGGGCGAGGGCCAACAAAACTCATATCACCAATTAAAATATTAAACAGCTGTGGTAATTCATCCATGCTGGTTTTTCTAAGAAATTTGCCGAATTTGGTAACTCGTGGGTCATCTACAAATTTTCGTTCTCTTTCCCATTCTTCTCTGCGGACAGGATCATTTTCTAGAATTTCTTTGAGCATTTCCTGAGAATTTATGTTCATAGAACGGAATTTCCAGCATTTGAAGGATTTTCCTTTTTTACCAACTCTTACATGGCCATAAAAAATTGGTCCTTTTGATGTACATTTTGTAAGAAGCATAAGAATAAGGAAAATTGGAATTACTAATGGTGAAGAAGCTATAATTATTAAAATGTCCAAAAGTCGTTTAAGGAAAATGTTGAATTTGAATGTAAGATTGTGAGTTGAAGCGAATCCAATAATTCCGCCAATGTCTTTTAACTGCTGTGTACTTGTAAAGGAAGTTTGTTCTGATGAAACAGAAATAGTGTAGCGGTAAAGGTTCATGATAGGCTTTGTGTTTCCTTTATAATCATACATTATAGCAGATTTAATATTGTGCTTGTGAATGCAATTGATAATTTCTGAGTTTTTATCGGAGATTACAGGAATCCCTTTATATTCCTTTTGATCTGTATAATCGGAAAGCAAAATTGCACAAGGTTTATAGCCTAAATATTTTCGTGATATAAGTTTTTCTGTAATAAGAGTAAAATCGTCAGTGTTTGAATAAATTACGCATGGAACTCCCCACCAGCTTTTTTTACAGAAAACATATTTAAAAAATTCTCGTGAAGCTGGTAAAAGAATTACCGAAGACAAAAAAGCAATTATAAATGCAATACAAAGCTGAAAATTCTGGCTTCCTTGAGTAATCAATTTTGTTAATGGAACAGCTTTAATGTCAGAAATAATAACGCTTAAAACAATTGCAGTAAAAGAAAGAAAAGTTGCAAAGGTATAATTTCTTACTTCTGTGGTAGCTGGAATCATAATTCCTGGGTATAATCCAAAAATTCCAAAAAATAAAAATATAATAGGAAAGAAAACTGTATAGTTTACGAAAGATTTAAAGTTAATGTTATGAATGGCGAATAAATTTACTATAAAAAAGCCTATGGCAATACAAACAAGCAGAGCAAAAAAATCAACTATAAACAGACTGAAACCTGAGACAAAGGAACTGGTCCGTGGAAAATTGGTCTTTAAGTACGAGTTAAATTCATTAGATTCCATTCTTATATTATATTCCTTTAACATAAATATTTCCATAATACAGAAAAGATTTTGTGAATTCTTTTAAGATTTATTAACATTTTGTTTTATTTTAATTATAATTTTAGTTATGAAAAAGAGACTTTTTGCACTTTTTATTTGTTTTTTCTCTCTACAGATCTTTGCACAATCAATAAATGATTCACAAATTATAGAAGAAAGTTCACCAGTTTACGACTTATTTTCCCAACTTGAATATACTACTAAAACTTTTTCTTTTACTGCCGCTAAACCTCTATCTGTTCGAGAATTGAAATTTTATTTGAATCAGTATGAGTATGATGACTTATCTGAAGAAAGTAAAATTATTTATGAAAAAATTAGTGATTTAATAGTAGAAAAGGAAAACCTTATACCAACAGTTCTTTCTACAATAAATAAACTAAAGGGTAATCCAGATTTTCAAGAAAAAGAGCCGAAAAACGCTGTTGAAAATGAAAATATTGCAGATACTTCTTCTGACAACGATTTAACTGCCAATTTTCATGTTACTTTTACACCAGAAGTTTACTATAAAACTAATGATAAGATAGATTATTCCTTTAATTATTATTTGAAAAATCCAATTATTACAGGGCTTATAAATGTAGGTTTTGGTGATTTGTTTGCTTTGGGAACAGAAATGTTTTTAAGTAAAAACTGGATTTCCATTCATCAGCCAGAAAAAGCCGATATGAAGGATAATTATTGTAATATTCCTCTTAATTTTCAAAAAATTACCAGTGTAAAAGCGGTGGAATTTAATTTTCCCAAATTTGCTTATGGTTCTTTTGGAAAAGATTATGAAAAATGGGGTTATAACTTCCAGATTGGAAAACAGGGAAAGACAATTGGTAATACCATAAGTGGAAGCATCATTTATAATTCAACTTTTGAAACAGATTGCTTTACAGAGTTTGACATTTATTCCAAGGCTTTTCGATACAGTCTTGATGTAATACAGATAAGTTCTAACCGAATGGATGGTTTTCAAGGAACTGCCACTGAACGATATATGTATCTTCATCATATGGATTTCCGCCCTTTTAAAAACTTCACTTTTTCCTACATCGAAGGTTCAATGACCGTAAATCCTTTTTCCTTGCGCTATTTGAATCCTTTTACAATTATGCATCAATTTGGTGGCTGGGAAAACTATAGAACTGATGAAAATAAAAGCATCTATAAAGAAACCAATTTCAGTGCATATTTAGGATTGATTCTTGATTACATACCAATTAGAAATCTTAGATTATATGTTATGTATGCAATGAACGAATGGCAGCAGCCTTGGGAGCGTTCAGATTCCTGGGGAAAATATTATCCGGATTCTTATGGTTATCAGTTTGGAACAGAATATTTGCATTATTTTAATAATTCTTCAAACTTAAAACTTGGATTAGAAGGTGTTTATTCCCTTCCATATCTTTATATAAAACAAACGCCAAGTTCATCTCTTTACCGTTTTAGAACTGATATGCAGACAAAAGAAAATGTTTACAGCTGGATAGGAAGTCCTTTTGGTCCTGATTGTATTGCGGGGATTTTCAGGGCAGTTTATTCCTGGGATAACAAGCTTACTTTTGAGTTTAATTACACTCTTGCAGCAAAAGGTGAAATTGATTTCAATATTTTTAATAACTATGTCGAAAAAAATGGCACCAAGTATTATAATTATTATCCGTCAGTCATTTATAAATTAAAAAAAGATAAGCTGAAGGATGAAATCACTGTTTCTGATGAAGAACTTTTTGATATGGCTATGTCAAAAAAGCCTTCTGGAGTTCCAGTTTATTCCAACAGTATAAAATTAAGGGCTGATTATAATTTTACAAAACAGATTTGCGTTACTGGACAAACGGTTTTTGTTTATGAAATCAATTCAAATCATTTGTTGGATAATAAGCAGTTTGGAACCGAGTTTGGACTTTCTTTTAGTTATAAAATATATTAATTTTTGATTATCAAAGGGGATTATTATGCGAAAACTTTTAAAAAAACTTGTATTTTTAATGTTCATTGCCGCTTTTTTTAGTTTTTCTTTAACAGCACAGGCAAATGACACTATTGATATTACAGATGAAGTTTATCAATTTCTTGAAATGGCTCAGTTAAAAAATTATTGTGAAAGACTTCCAAATACAAAACCATATTCAAAAAACTACATCATTACGATTTTGAATGAAATACAGGAAAACATAGAAAATCTGGAAGATAGTAAAATTAAAAATCACGAGTTAGAAGTGGTTAAGTTCTATCTTTCCCGCTATGAAAATAAACTGGGGCAGAATTGGAACCGACTGGCATATCGTTTTGAAGAAACTAAAGATAATTTAAAAGTTACTATGGAAGTTAATAACACCGACGAATTGCTTGTTTCTTCTGGTGTTTATAGCGATTCTTCATTAAACTCTACCGGATATGAAATCTTCCACAATCTTAATTTTGTTGGTGATATTGGCGAAAAATTATCCTATAGAATCACTGGCTTTGTGGGATTGACAAAAATGGATTTACAGCAGGTGGGTTCTGATTATTTTATTGGCCTTTGGTGGTATGATGATGAAGAATGGTTTAATCATAAAGAAAAAAAGGATGAAATATTCGATGCATTAGCTGCGGCTCAGGCTGATAAAAAAAGAGCTAGAACAATCAACACTTATAGAAATAACAGCGTTCTTCCATACGGTTACAAAAAAAAGTGGGATGGTTCCATTTATTATCTGTCAAATCTAACTTCCAGCGGACTTGAAGGATGGCCTTTTGTACCAGCTATTGGATTGGGAATGTATGGAGAACTTAGAAGTAATCTTTTTAATGACCGTTTTACTATTGGACTTTCAAGAGTAAACAGAGAATGGGCAGGAATGGATTATAATTCCAGCTTGGTTTATAACATAAGTGCTTCACCATTTTTTGCCTTTGATGCAGGTTTTAAACTTTTTGACTGGCTTTCATTTTCTACTTTAACTGGATTTCTGGAGTTTCCAAATGCCGCTTATATAGATTCCAATGCCTGGTATATTCGTGGTGAAAAATACAAAGTTGTAGATTCTTATTTCTTCCAGAATGCTTATTCGATTGGTGTATTCAATTTGGATTTGAAATATGTTCATGCAGATTTTGGTAGCACTTGTGTTTGGCCAAAGAGATTTGAACTTGGATATGTTTTCCCATTGATTGATAGAGTTGTTTATCAGAATAGTGTTGGTGATTTTGATAATTTAAGTCTTTTTGGAGATCTTAAAGGCTATCTTCCTGGTATTGGTTCTGCATGGCTTTCTGTTTATATTGATGAAATCAATTCGGTTACTCCAAAGCCTTTTACAATGACTCGTTGTATGTTTGCATATCAGGGGGGAACAAAAGTTAATATTCCATTCCTTCCATTTACAACCTTGTCCTTTAGATATACAAAAGTTGAACCTTATTGTTATACACATCAAGCTCTTAGAAAGCAGCCTTGGTATGATGATTATGTAAGTGAATCTTATACAAACAATGGACATTCAATTGGTTATTATCTGGAACCAAACTCCGATGAGTTCTTTATTAGAATAGAATCTCGGCCAATGACTTCTGCTGTATTTGCCTTGCAGTATCAGATGGTTAGACATGGTGCTGATTACGGTTCAGGGCAAGTTCCAGGAAGTAGTGTATGGTCAGAACTTCCTACAGGTGATAGAAATGTTTATTTGAAATATTTTCTTCATGATGGTGCTTATGAATGGTCTCATATTGTAAACTTTGAAACAAAATATGATTTTAATCAGCTAAAACTCCCATTCCAGGTTTCTTGTAATGTTGGATTTTTGTATGATTCATTTACAAGAAGTGAAGGCGGAGCAAACAAATCAACACCATATCATAAAATAAATACAGATGAATACCCAATTAAAAAGGGACTTGTATTTGGATTAGGTGTTAAGATGTTTGCCTTTGATTTGTGCCAGTAATTAAAAACTTTGTTCGCTGATGGTATAATTTTTGCCATCAGTTTCAATAAGAGTATAACCTTGGGTAAGACGGTATAAAATCTTACCCTTATTACTTTTATAAAGATTATCAATTACATGGGTGATATAACGGGTGTCTTGTATAACTGCAACTTCTGGTTTAATTGTTCTTACAAACAAAGGATGATTAGCGGTATACCATTCACCATGATGAGATGCTTTCATAACCGTAGACTTTAATTGATTTCCATATTTTTTTGCAATTTCTTTTTCACCTTTTTTATAAACATCACCTGGAAAAAGAATGCTAAAGTCGCCGTATTGCAGCTTTGAAACTAAAGATGTTAGATTTTTTAAAGCGGCAGTTTTTCCTGGATTGTAAATTACATCATATTTATCTTTTTCGCTTAAAGTTGGCCAGAATATTTTCATAGTAGCGGTAAGTGGTTGTTTTCCAATTGATAAAACATCACCTTCCATAATTACAGCCTGATTTATGTTGTACTTTTCGAGGGCTTGAATTAAATTAGTAGAAGCTTTATCGCCAAAAGGTGTTCCATTGGAAATAAATTGTCCAATTTCAAAATTAGCAATTAAAGCGGGCATGGAACCAATGTGGTCAGAATGATAATGGGTTGCAAAAAGGTAGTCAATTTTGTAAATACCAAGGCTTTTTATAAAATTAACAAACTTTTCCGATGCAGTGGACATAAAACTGTCTATTACCATGGTAGTTCCATCTGGAAAAACTAAAACAATTCCATCACCTTGAACAATTTCATTCTTACCTGTTTCTGGATTACAATAATCAAACTCTGGAAAATAAATTTTCAAAGTTGTATTGGGATTTAATTCCATATCTTTAAAATCAGTTCGTTTTTCTGCAGGTGGGGTAATACAACCAAGAAAAGTAATCATACAATAAACCGTAAAAAAAAATGTTCTAAAAAAAATGTTTATTTTTGACATTTTGATTTGATTAAATCTCCTAAATATTTACAAGAATCTTTGTTAGGGTTATTTAATTTTACATTCAATTTTATTATCAGGTCAATTAACATTTTTGGATTGTCTTTCATTTCTGTCAAAATAGATAAAAATTGTGCGAAAGTCTCAGGCTTTGGTCCAGGGGTATTTTCGTTATAATCCATTGTAAAGCCAACTGTAGATGCATATTCATCCAAATCGTATGGCAGGAACATGATTGGTCGTTCCAAAAGCATATAATCTAAATAGATGGAAGAATAATCTGTAATCAAAGCGTCAAAACAATTGATGTAATCCATAACTTCAATGTATTTTTTTGCCGAAAACAGATGGATATTTTTTAGCTGCAAAAGTTCTGCAGGGATTTGTTCTTCATAAGCGGGATGAAAACGAATATAGATATTTATATTGTTTTTAGTTAAGAATGTTTCCAGTTCATTTGAATTAAAATCTGCAAAAGGAAATAATTTTACTTGGGAATGTTGTCGCCAGGTTGGTGCATACAAAATGTTATAACTGTCGTTAGTAAAATCTTCAAGTTGAACTGGTGGCAAAAACAGAGAATCGGTTCTAGGCTGGCCGCTTACAATAACTCGTTTTGTTGAAAAACCCATACATCGGGCAATAATTTCAGAAACAAACTCTGAAGAACCCAAAGAATTAGTGATATTGGTATTGTTTAATTTGTAATAAAGTTTTTTTATGAGTTTACCGTCTTTTTCTGTCATTCCTAGACCTTTTAATGGAGTTCCATGGCCAAGGTGCAATACATAACGACGAATATTAAGGAATAAACCGCCAATTGGTAAATCCAGCCAGGAAACCACCCAAGTTCCAGCTTTTAGGGCTAATTTTTTGCCTTCCCGTGTTCTTGTGTCAATAAAATGATTTCCATAAACTACGGTTAAATTTTGGCGGGTTTCATCGTTGTTGATTACAAATTTAACGGTGTATTCAGGTTCATTCTGTAAAAAATGCAGGAAAAGGAACTTGGAGTTGGAATCGAAAGTTTCACAATGCATGGCACAAAAAATAATCAATTTTTTATCTCGCTTGGAAAAAGGAGAAATTATAGAGTAGGGAATACTTGATAAAATGTGGCCTAATCTTGATTTTGTGTAGCGATGTTTGTTTCGTTCAGCTGATTTTGTATCCATGATTTATTTATTTCCAATGTCTTGTTTAATTTTTGTTGTAGAGATTTCTGGTGTTCGTTCAAGATAAACAACTTCACAATCGTCTTTTAAGAAGTCGAACTTGCCTTTCCAGTCATCACCAATAACAAAAGTATCGATGTGATATTCTTTTACATCTGATTTTTTCTGTTCCCAAGATTCTTCTGGAATTACTAAATCTACATAACGAATTGCTTCCAAAAGAGCTTTTCGTTTTTCGTAGCTGAAATAACATTTTTTTTGTTTTTCATTCCAGTTAAATTCGTCTGTGGATAATGCAACTATTAAATAATCTCCCAAGGCTTTTGCTCTTTTTAAAAGATTGATGTGTCCATAATGTAATAAGTCGAAAGTTCCGTAAGTTATAACTCTTTTCATAAAATCCTCTCTTAAAATATATTTTTTATTTGTGAGTGCTATTTTTTAGTTCAATTTATTATTTATTCTACAATATTTTTGTAATCACCAAAATCAATTTCAATAATTTTATGATGATTTACTTGTTTTTCAACAGGTGGAAGTTCCATATAATTTCCATATTGTTCAGATAAAAACTTATCATAATCTGCGGGAATTGGATATTCAACACCATCAAAAATACCTGTGGTTAAATTTGTTAATGTTTCAATGTCATGATGCTCGTGTTTGTATCCTTCATTTAAAAGTGATGCCTGTTTTACTTTTTTGTTGGCGTATTTAAAAGGATATTTTTCCAGCCATTTTTGTAAAGTTTCAGTTTTTATTGGTTTAAAAAGAAAAGTGAAACTTCTTACGTCAATGGTTGCGTACAGAGGTGTTGGCTTAGAAAGTTAGCCTATTCTAATGGCAAACACTCGTTTAATTACAGCAACACATCTGCCGTAAATGAAAGCTTTGAACTTGTTATTTGGCATATTATCGTAAGGAAAAATCTCGATAAAAAAACCGTCGTGAGTTTTTACATTTTTTCGGGATTCAATGACCAAATGAGTATTGTTTAATCTAAAACGGGCAATTCCATAATCAGCAGAAGCCGCTTCGTTTTGAGGAACCTGTAAAAAGAACTTGGAAGTATCAAGCCTTGTCGTGCAGATTTCAATAAATCGCTCAAATTCTGGACGCAGCATTGCCACATGAATGTCATTATCCCAAGGAATAAAACCTTGATGTCTTACTGTGCCAATTAAAGTGCCTGCAATTAAAAAATAAGTAATGCCATTTTCATCACAAAATTTCTTAAACTCTTTTAGAAGATAAGATTCCATTTTTTGTATTTTTACTAAAGTTTCTTTTTCCATTGATAATCCTTTGGTTTAAAATCAAAATTGATGCTACAAATTGTCGTAAGGTCCAAAATCAATATTTTTAAACTCATGAGTGATTTGCTGGTCTTTTGGTGGAATCTGCATATAATCGCCATAAAGATGCTTTAAATATTCATCATAATGAATGGAACCTGGCATTGTCATATCTTCAAAAACCATTTCTTCTGTTTCCAGACACCATTTTCGTTTTAAAATTTCTTTAAAATATCCATATCCAGCATTGGCAGAGTTTATGTATTCAGAGTTTTCATCATAATTATATTTCTGCATTTCTTTGTTATAAATATTTATGAGTGTTTGTTTTTTGAAAAAAGGTGTGAATAAAACTTCAATTTTTCCACCGAGAGTAAAATATTGTACTCCATAGCCCAATTTTTTCTTTAACAAGCGAAGGGCAAAATTAACAATTACACTTTGTTTTTTCTGTAAAAGTTTGGAAGAAGGAATGCTGTCATAAGGGAAAATATCAACGAAAATTGCTTTGTGGCTTGAAGTATATTTTATGTAGTCATATTCCAAATAAGTGTCTTTTAAAAGCAAGCGGGTATAAAACTTTCCAAAACCATCATCAGTTTCTATTCTTTGAACAAAAAAATGTTCTTTGTCCAATTGAGTTTCACACACTTCCAGAAATCTGTTGTAATCTTTACGAAGCATTCCAATATCCATATCATCATCCCAAGGAATAAAACCCTTGTGACGAATTGAACCCAGCAATGTTCCTGCCAGCATAAAATAATGGATGTTATTTGCATCACAGATTCGTTTAATTTCTTTTGCAATAATTAAAAGACATTTGTGGATTTTTTCAACTTGATTTTCCGATGTATTGTTATTCTGCTCCATTTTTTCCTCTATTAAAAAGATTATTTTTTAAAATATCAAAAATATAAGTAAAGCCTTTAAACTTCAGTAAAGACGAAACTCCCAAATATATTACAACATAAACAATAAACTCAAGAATGATTAATGCAAGATTTGGCAAAGATACATATTTAAATGCAAAATAAGTGATGATGCCTGAGATAAAAGACAAAAGATAATTTGGCAAGAAATCTTTTACTTCTTCCCAGGTAGAATAATTGATTATTTTTTTTGTTGCATGTGTGTTTATGGCAAAGAAAACATATTCTATAATTACTCTAGCGGTTAAAAGACCTGCCATTCCAAAAAATACACTGATGATGAGAATTACTATTCCAATAAGACGCTTTATTACCTGTAGATTAAAATACATCTTTTTTCGGCCAGATGCTTTTATGATGTTGGTATTCATAGTGTTTACCGAAACCATCATTCCTACAAGGCACAAATATCTGAAATATGGAATAGACTGATTCCATTTTGATGTAAATAAAAACTCAAAAATTGGAGTGGCGGCAACAATAAAGAAAATCATCATTGGGAAGGTAATGTAAGAAATACAGATTACAATTTTCTTTAAACTGTTTTTTAGTTTTTCAACATCATCCTTAATTCGGGAAAAAACAGGAAAGGTTACCTGATTTACAATTTGTTCAACAGCATTTGTTGGAATAGTTTCCAATTTTTTTGCCTGAGTATAATAACCTAAATCTGTTGCGGAAAAGGCTTTTCCAATAATTAAAGTCTGAACATTGGAGTAAATGCTGATTACGAGGCTGGTACAAAGCATTACGCCACCATAAGAAAATAATTCCTTAAAGGATTTAAAGCTGAACTTAAACAAAGGCTTCCATTTGCCAATAATCCAGAAAACAATGGTTCGGATGGAAGTATCGAGCAGGGTTTTTATTACCAAAGCCCAAACTCCCAAGCCAAGAATGGATGCTATAATGGCGGCAATTGTGGAAATTAAAGAAGCCGATAAATAAACAAGAGAGATTTTTTTGAAATTAAGACTTTTCTGAAGCCTTGTAGTTTGGATTAATCTGAATCCTTGAATGATTAAAACAATGGCTTTTACACGCAGAAGGGATGTGAGTAATTCCATGTTGTAAAATCTTGCAATTAAGGGCGCAAAAAGAAAAAGAACTACATATAAAAATATTGAAATGATTAAGTTTGTCCAAAAGACAGTGGAATAATCAATTTCTGTAGTATCTTTTTTTTGTATAAGTGCAGAACCTAACCCAGAATCTATAAAGGTTTCCGACAGACTGATAAAAATGGTAAGCATACCAATGGCACCAAAATCTTCTGGCGTCAAATATCGGGCAAGTACAAGATTTGAAATAAAAGATAAAATCAAAACTCCAAATCGTTGGCATGCTGACCAAAGCATTGAGGAAATCGTTTTTTTCTTAAGATTTTCTTTTGCCATTTTATTTTACGAGGCTATCCATTTCTTCTTTGTAAGGACCAAAATCAAGTTCTGTTACGCGGCACTTAATTCTTTGCTTCTCGATTGGTGGAAAGGACATGTAATTTCCATATTGCTCAGTTAAAAATAAATCATAATTTTCTGGTGCAGGATACATTTCGCCTTCAAACTCTACCTTGGTGTAATGACTTACAGTTTCTCGCAAATGTCGTTCTTTGTTGTAGTTGTAAGCGCCACCTAGCAAAAAAACTTCTTTTGAATTGGTGTTAAAATATTTTAAATGGTAATTATTTAATTTTTTTACCAAAGGTTTCAAAGGAATAATAACGGTGGAATATGTAAAGGCATAAAAAAGGGCTCTTTTTAATGGATTTCCTAATCTGTAACGATAGCCCATTCTTATACCAACAATGCGCTTTAGATATTTGAATGTGTAATAATATCGTTTGCATTCTTTGTCTGTTGGTGGTAAATCATCATAAGGAATAATTTCAATAAAGATTCCAGAATGAATGTTTAATTTTCGTCTGTGTTCTTGAATGAATTTTGTGTCATTCAATCGGATGCGCGCAATTTCATAATCAGCAGAACCTTCTTCAATTTCCGAAGTCTGCAAAAAGAATTTTTCTTTATTTATTTGTTCCTGACAGATTTTTATGAATCTATCATAATCAGAACGAAGCATACCTACATCAATGTCATCATCCCAAGGAATAAAACCTTTGTGTCTGACAGCACCAATCAAAGTGCCACCAATCAAAAAATAAGGAATATTATTAGCTTCACAAATTCTTTTTACTTCCTGCAAGCATTTTATTTCACAAAGTTGAACTTTTCTTAAAGTTTTATAATCAATTGTAAGATTCATTTTTTTTCTCCCATAAAAGCATATTAAAATAAATATTTAATTCCAAACTGAGTTATGAAGTTATATCTATGCTCGGAATCTTTAACTCCATGACTATTATAATCATTATCATTTTTATTTAAAGGATTATGTTGATCTTCAAATATAAACGCACCAGTAAGTCTAAGGTTACTATTTAAATAATAAATTGATTCCAGTCCCAAAATAACATTTACACTAATGGAAGATTTAACATTGTCATTTTGATGAGGAGTATTATCCCGTTCTGCCTGAAAATAAAAATAATTTAAATCCGGATTAACTCTTTGGCAGAAGAAAGTTGTATCACCTTTTGGATAATACAATCGGTAACTGAAATATTGAGAATTTCCACCAGAACCAATGCCAGCGCCTAAATATTGTCCTTTATTGGTATATCCTTGTTTTATAAGATGATGTGTATAGAAAGAATTTCCAGAACCGCCCCAGTCATAAAAAAAGTGATAATCCATGGAGCTTTCAAGATAAGATAATTCAAAAACAATTTGGCTTTTCAAAAGATGGGCGGAACTAAAGTTTATATTCTTTTTAAAGCCTGCGGTAAGGGCTTGGGTGTGGAAGGGGTAGCGTAAAATATTATCAATACTTCTGTTGTAATCATTTTTTGCCCATTCCATGTAAAGGGAAAGCTGGCCTTTTGGAATATAATATTCTGCCGTGAGAGATGCCCGTTGATCACTTTCATCGTAGCCCATTTTATTTTTCATCCATGGAATAAAAATAGACATGGTTGTGTATGGCGAAATATTTGACCAATAAGAAAGCATGGTTCTATGAAAACCTAAAATCAATCCGTCGAAAAATGGTGGTTCATAAGACAGAGATAAAGCTGTCATTAAATTGTCATTATTGGATTCATTGTTGTCAAAATATTTAGATTCAGTAAGTTTTCCCAACCAATATCGGAATTCAAGATTTCCAAAAAAGATGTCGCCAATTTGAAGAGTCTGTTTTCTTAAACCTAAATCAATTTTTGGATAAGTTGCACCGTTGTTTGAATGTAAAATTGGATTTACTTGTGCAGGTCCCAGCCAGATGCTTTGAGTTCCAAAACCCATTGTAAAATTTTTATAGGAATAGCGGATTTCAGAATCTCCAAAGTCAAAATTCCAAAAAGCTTTGTTGCCAAAACGCTGTGGGGCATCAATGTATTTTAATCCATAGTAACCATAATCTGATGCTTTGTTTTTATAAGCTTCATCTTTATAGTTTGGAGATGGATAGTCGAAAGATGCATTTTGAGAAAAAGATAGCTGTGGAAAAAAGGTAATTTCAAAACCATAAGCTTCCAGACGGGCACCAGCTTTAAAACTTGCATTATAGCCTTTTCCTTGCCAAAGTCCGCCATCATTCTGGCCATAAGGTGCTGCTGAATTATAAGAATTAAATAAATCTGGAGAATAGATTTTTATGCTTGCTTTATCGTTTATAGAAAAATTTGAGGTTAAATTGGCTGCCCAAAAATTTTCTGATGAATCTTCTGAAAGGTCAGTCCAAACAGAATCGGAAAGTGTTCTATAATTTAGATAATTTCTAGTAGCTTCACCATTTAATGCAAGAAAGTCAAAATATTGTTCTTCTACCGATAAAAGAGCTTCCTGTGCATTTAAGGCAAAAGTAATAAATGCCAGAAAAATTATCAAGAATTTTGAGCGTTTATTCATAATAAGATTATATTACTTTGAAAAATAATAAACAAGTTGTTATGAATTTATGAATAAGCAAATCTGAGACAGCATTTTTTATTTGAATTTTATTTGTTAAAGACTATAATTTTATGTTAGAAATTGAACTTTTGAGAGGTATAAAATGTTGAATTTTTCCGTTGGTCCTGTTCAAATGGATGAAAAAATTAGAAAGCAGGGATTTGAACAAATTCCATATTTTAGAACTGCTGAATTTTCAAATATAATGCTTGAAAATGAAAAACTTTTTTGTGAATTTTTAAATAGTCCTGAAAATTCAAGGACGCTTTTTATAACAGGTTCAGGAACCTCCAGCATGGAAGCCTGTGTTATGAATTTTTTCACTGCAAAAGATAAAGTTCTGGTTGTGAATGGCGGTTCTTTTGGTGGAAGATTAGTTGAGCTGTGCAAAATTTTTGAAATTCCTTATGAAGAAATTAAACTTGACTATGGACAGGTGCTTACCAATGAAATCCTAAAAAACTACGAAAATAAAGGATGTACAGCAATGTTGCTCCAGCATCACGAAACTTCTACCGGAATCCTTTATGATTTGAACATGGTTGGCGACTTCTGTAAAAAAAATAATCTCTTCCTTTGTGTTGACTGTATCTCGTCTTTTTTGGCAAACGAAATTGATATGCAGAAAAACAATATCAACGCTGTAATTTCAGGCAGTCAAAAGGCCGTTGCTTTACCACCTGGACTTTCCTTTATAACAATAGATGAAAAAGCCATCAACAGAATAAAAGAAAATCAGGTAAAATCACTTTATTTTAATTTAAAGAATTATTTAAAAGATGGTGAACGAGGTCAGACTCCATTTACACCCGCAGTCAGTGTTCTTCTACAATTGAACATAAGATTAAAAGCTATAAAAGAAGCTGGTGGCGCAGGTAGTGAAGTTGCAAAAGTAAAGGAAATCTCTGAATATTTTAGAAATGGAATAAAAGATTTACCTTTAGAAAACTTTTCAAAAAGTCCTGCCAATGCGGTTACAGCTCTTACTCTAAAAAGTGGCAAATCAGCTTACAATGTATTTTTGAAATTAAAAGACAATTATGATATTTTCGTTTGTCCAAATGGTGGTGAATTAGCAGAAAAGATTTTTAGAGTTGGACATATTGGTTATATTACTCACGATGATGTGGATGCACTGTTAAAAGCTCTTCATGAATTGAACGCTCAAGGAGAATTGTAATGAATGTTTTAATTTTAGCCGCTGGACGAGGAACCCGTATCTCCCGATATTTAGGCGGAAATCCAAAATGCACAGTAAAAATTGGAAATACAACCTTAATTCAATATACAATCAATTTATTAAAATCTAAGGGAATTAATAAAATTGGAATAGTTCTTGGCTATCAAGATAAAGTTATAAGAGATATTTTAAAAAATGAACAGGTTGAGTTCTTTTATAACCCATTTTTTGATGTAACTAATAGTATTGCTTCCTGTTGGTTTGCCAGAAACTTTATGAATCAAGATGAAGAATTGATGATTATGAATGGTGATGTTTTCATTGAAGAGTCAATTTTAGATATGATTTTGTCAGAAGAAAAAAGTCCGGTTTTATTTGCCGATGAAACCCGAAAAGAAGAAGCCGACTATAAGTTCAAATATGAAAATAATGTACTCCAAAAATATGGAAAAGAATTAACCGGAGATGACATTACTGGCGAATACATTGGAATTGCAAAATTAAAGCGGGATTATATTCCAGTTTTTACCGCTCAGCTAGAAAAAATGATAAACACTCAAAATCATTCGGTTTGGTGGGAAAATGTTTTATATGAACTTTCTGCCAAAAAAACAATTTATGTTAAAGATGTCGAAGGAAGATTCTGGGCAGAAGTTGATTACATCGAAGATTATGAACGAATAAAAAAATATGTAAACGAAAATCTTCATATTTAACTTTACCCGGCAAAAATCGCTCCAAAAAAAATGTGATGGTTGAGCCTGACAAAACCATCACATCCAATATAATTTTATAATCTCAAGAAACTAACTGTCCGCTACAAAAAATGCTTAGTGGACAGTTTTTTATATCTGTTTGAACATATAACTACAGAATGTATTAATTCTATTTATAAATGATGTTTGGATTCTTTCCGTAAACATTGGAATCCTTGGTGCATTAACACCGCCAATACCATATAAAACCCAATTATCTCCATCTCTAAACAAAAGAATACCAATTTTCATCTTTTGTGGCCAAATACAATCAAACTTGTCCAAATAACGCAGTTTATTCTGATTTGTTGCCACATATAAAACTGTATCGTTAGAAACTGTAACAACAATTTCCTCTTCAACTACATCAAAAGGTTCCATAACAAATTCCGTATCCAAAATTGTTTTATTATTTTGATGAGTTGTGTTTATTATTTTTGCAGATTTATACAAATCATAAAACTTCTGTTTTTGAACCGACCAATAGGGAATCCCTGCATAATCAGAAACATTATTCAATAAAGTCTCAAGTTTTTTCGGTAAATCCTCATTTCCTTTATAAGGTTTATACTCAATTACTTCTGCAAGATATTTCGGACTAAGTTTGTTAAATTCCTTAATCAGTTCGTCACTTTCTGCGCAAATGCCCTCATTCAAACAAATGTTTTTAGAAAAGTTTATATTGCGAATCAAAAGTTCAGAAGATTCCAGCTGTTTTATTTCTTCCTCAGAAAGATTTTTATTAAAGGAATTGCCATAAAGATTTCCCACCATAACAATTGCTAAAAAGAATATAATATTTTTCTTCATGAATCTTACCTCACACTAAAAAATCAAATAAATAAGATTTGGTTACATAACTGTGATTATATTTTCCTAAAATCTATACTCATTATATCATTATCACCAAACTATAGAACATCCTTATAGAACAATATTATAAATCATTATAATAAAATATCCTTATAGGGTATCTTTTCCAAAAATAAGGATTTTTCCTTCCCAAAACAACTAATAGTTTGCATACATAAAACCAGAACCAACAGACGGAATTGACAAAGAAACAATGAATAAAATTAAAAACAAATACAAAATGCCCCATCGCACCACAATATTTCTTTTTTTATACCATTCATAAACATCGCCCTTATTTTCAGAAATTAAACTGGTAATAAAAATAATGGAAATCACAACAATAGACAAACCAAGTCTCGATTTATGAAAGTGCATGCTAGAAAACAACATATTGAAGGCAGGAGAAAATTGCCCAAGTTTAAACTTAGTAAATGTATTTCCCAAAAAAACAAAACTTTTTTTAACATCATAGATTCTGTCAAAATACCAGCCAATATTTACTATTATAAAAGTCCTGATAATCTGAAAAATCTTAAAGCCCAGAGATTTTGTGTTCAAATGCAATTTTTCGGTAATTTTTGCAAAACATGGCTTTAACAAATCACTTATAGCAATCACTAAACCATTGTACAGTCCCCATAAAACATAATGCATTTCTGGACCATGCCAAATACCAACAATAAAAAATACCAGAATATTCGCAATACCCGCAGGAATAGCTCTTCCCAAATGTTTGCTGATTTTTGTACATTTTTTTGTAAACTTCTGCATTCCTTCGGTTAAAACAAAAGGATAAAAAACATAATCTTTCATCCACAAACCCAAACTGATATGCCATCGTCTCCAGAAATCGGCTAAAGAAATAGAAAAATATGGTTGTTTAAAGTTAGGCTGCATTTTAATTCCAAATAATTTTGCCACACCCAAAACCATATCAATTCCACCAGAAAAATCCGCATATTGATAAAACGAATAGAGCAGTATACCAAAAAGAATCATAGACCCAGGCAAATCATTGTAAGTAGAATCAAAAATCTGCGAAACATACTGACATATAAGATCCGCCAAAGCATATTTTTTTACCGCGCCAAACAAAAATTGCAGAACACCTTCCTTTACATTATCAAAATCAAAAGAATGTTCCTGAGAAAACTGAGTCCCTAATTTGTCGTAACGATTTATTGGACCTTGAATCAATTGTGGAAAAAATGACAGAAACAAAAGATATTTTGCAAAATTAGTTTCATCTTTTATTTTTGAATTATACACATCCAGCAAATAACCCACAGCCTGAAAAGTATAAAAGGAAATACCTAAAGGCAAAAGCAAACCTTTTCCTCGACCTAAAATCAAAAAAGATAAATCCTTAGAAGCGGAATCTGCCACCATGGTAATTATAGTATTCCAATATTTTAAAGCCGCAAGAATGCCAAAGTTTATAATCAAAGTAGCAAAAAGCACTATTCTTTTCTTAGTTCTAAATTGCAGTTTTAGATTCTTCAGCTCTTCTTTTGCATAATTGCCAGATTTTTTTAATTCAATAAACTTTCCGTTTAATAAAGAAAGTTTTTTAGCCGCAAAAAAAGTTGTAACCGAACTTATAAGAATAAATACAAAATTGAAAGTTCCTGTAAAAAAATAAAAAACGAAACTTGCCACTAAAAGGCAAATCCATTGAAACTTCTTTGGCAGAACATAATAAAGAACAAAAGTCACTGCCAGTAAAATAAAAAACTCCATCGATAATATATTCATTTTTTAATTCCCTTTTGATTATGATTGATGATTTTCATGCTATTTAAGCCAAACTGTATAAACCGGATGTGTAATTTCTGTAAAAAAATCCTGATTTATATAACATTTGATAATGGCTTTTCCAATGCTTTTTTCCGGATAAACAAAACTTGAATCAGTAAGTTTTTCTCCTAAAACTGAAACATTTCCATTTTTATCTTCAAAAAGATAGTCATAATAAACAGTACAATCCTCAGGAAGATTGTTTATATTATGAAGCGTAAAACACTTTTTATCATCACTTTCTTCATAATAAAAACCATAAATAGTTTTCTGCTGCAAAAGTTTTAAGTCCTGCATATTATGGTAACAATAATTTCCGTAAAAATGCTCCTGCTTTTCTTTGCTGTTTTGAATGCCAAAGTGATTTTCATTTTGTTTATCTGTAAGAATTACATTGGTAAAAGCCTTACAGAACTTATCAGAACCGCTGACATTCAAATGGTCGTCGTCATAATAATCTGCCATTTCCAGAGGAAGTAAATCTTCTTTCATCATATTAAAATCATAATAGACACAACCACTTTCATTCAGAAGATTAAGCATAAAGGCGCGAAAATCGTCATAATTTTGAGTTCCAAGAATAAAATAATTGCTTTCTGGAACGGAAATAAAAGATAAATTAATATCTTCCTGTTTACAAAAGTCAATTATATTAAAAATTGTCTCAATCCATTGTTCACTAACAGCCTCTTCTTCAAAATAAGGATGTTTTGAAGCTATATAAAGCATCTGCTTACGAGTTTTTTTTGCCGCAATGAATCCCCGCCCCATATATTCTTCATTATTCTTTTTATCAATTGGATAAATATACCGCCAATAATCGCCATTTATATAAGCTTTAATTGTACGAAGATTTTTTGTCGGATTTAAAGTAATTTTTTCCTTTCCAATTTCAAGAATATTATTAAGATAGAACTTTACTGGAGTAGAAGAAAAGAGATATTCAGCCTTGATTTTTGAATTTTTCAAATATTTTGAAACACTGTAAATGCTTTTTAAATTCACATTGTCATCATCAGAATTAAAACATAAGTTATAATCAATGTCCACATAAATATTTTTTAATTCAGGATGATAAAGTTTTGCTTCTTTAATTATTGCAAAAGAACCTTCCAATGGTTGATTAGCAGAAGCCGCCACAAAAGAATGAGTGCCTAAATCTTTATCAATTAAATCTGGCTGAACACTTCTATAAACATGAGATGCACCCACAAAAAGCGTGTCTAAATTATCAATAGAATGCAATTCGTGCATCATAACTCTTGTATTTGATCTAACATCGCCTCTTAAAAGTCTACCTATAGCAAACTGAAGGACAAAAAAGATTAGAAAAAATAGAATAACTTTTAAAAATATTTTTAATTTCATTGTGACATCATAACAATTTTTTATTTTATTAGCAATGATTTATAAAAATTGATTCTTATCATAAAATTAAGCTGTAAATTATGTTTTCACTTTTCGTTCAAAAGTTTACTTTGAAAATAATCTCTAAAAAAAATATATAAAGTCTTAATCATCAAAAAAAAATCATAATTGAGTATTTTTTTGTTATTTATTAAAATTGCTTTATAACGAAAAATTAAGAAAGAGAGTATATGAAAATTACCGTTTTAGATTATCTTGAAGAAACCGCAGTAAATTATCCTGATAAGATCGCATTCGCTGATGTTAATGAACAAATTACCTGGTCTGAACTTGTTTATAATGCTAAAAACCTATCTACTGTAATTGAAAAATATTTTTTGCCTTTTTCTGCTGTTCCAATTATGGGTGATAAAAATATCCATACAATAGAATTATTCTTTGCCGCTTTGTACGCTGGTTGTTTTTACTGTTTTTTTGATTCAACCTTTCCACAGGAACGAATCGCTTCTATGATAAACACTTTGGAAGCTCAACATATTCTTGTAACCTCTGGTTTTGTTAAAAGAATTGAAAATCAAAATATTAAACCAGTAATCATTCAAGAAATGACTTCAGAAATTACCGATTACACAGGCCTTCGCCGTTCTCAAATAATTGATACAGATTTGGTTTATGCCAATTTTACTTCAGGTTCTACAGGAACTCCAAAAGCCGTTGCCGTTTCTCACAAATGCGTAATAGATTTTATTTCTTGTTTTACAGAAACTTTTAATATTCAATCTAACGAAAATATTGCAAATCAAGCACCTTTTGATTTTGATGTTTCGGTAAAAGACATTTTTTCTGGAGTTTTTACAGGAGCCGCAGTTCACTTAATCCCAAAAATGTTCTTTTCTTTTCCTACAAAACTACTGGATTTCCTTGTTGAAAGAGAAATTACTACACTTATTTGGGCTGTATCAGCTTTATGTATAATTTCTTCCCTTGATGGTTTTTCTTACAAAGTGCCTTCTACAATTAAAAAAATTATGTTCAGTGGCGAAGTAATGCCTGTAAAGCATCTTCATATCTGGCAAAAGTATATTCCTCAGGCCCAATATGTAAATCTTTATGGACCAACAGAAATTACCTGCAATTGTACTTATCACATTATAAATCAGCCAGTTGCAGAAGATGGTGTAATTCCTATGGGTATTGCTTTTAAAAATGAACGAGTATTCCTTCTGGACGAAAATGATAAACTTATAACCGAAAAAAATGTATCTGGTGAAGTTTGTGTTTCAGGAACCTGTGTTGCACCTGGCTATTACAATAATTGGGATAAAACTAATTCCGTTTTTGTGCAGAATCCATTGGAAAACAGGCGTTACGAAAGAATCTATAGAACTGGAGATTTAGCAAAAATTGGTGATGACGGGCTTTTTTATTATGTAGGCCGCAAAGATTTTCAGATTAAACATATGGGGCACCGAATTGAACTTAGCGAAATTGAAGGTGCGCTTCTTGGTATGGAACAGCTTACAAGAACCTGCTGTATATTTGCAAACAACAAAATAACTGCTTTTTATACAGGAACAGAAATTGAAAAAAAAGAAATTGTCACTTATCTAAAGCAAAAATTACCTGTTTTTATGATTCCTTCTGATTTTATTTATCTTTCAGAGTTTGTATTGAATAAAAATGGAAAAATTGACAGAAATGTTTTGCAAGGAATGTTAAATGGATAAACTTGAATTGATAAAAAATAATGCTAATTTACAAGAGCAGACACCATTTTATTTGTTTGATTATGATGAAATAAACAGACGGGTAAGTTCCATAAATCAATTATTATCAAAAAATGCAAAACTTTGTTATGCTATAAAAGCAAATCCTTTTTTAATTCCCGCTCTCCAAAACCAAGACCTTCTTTTTGAAGTTTGTTCTCCAGGTGAACTTTCAATTTGCGAAAAATATCAGCTGGCTTCTTCAAAAATTGTTTTTTCTGGTGTTTGCAAAACTTTTGAAGATATAAAAAGAGCTTATAATCTTTGTGTTAAGACAATTACTTTGGAATCAGAACTTCATTGTGATTATTTATTGCAGGTTTTAGATTCCACAGCAAAAGAAAATCAACATCCACAAGAAATTATCCTTCGTTTAAGCAGCGGTAATCAATTTGGAATGAGTGAAGGTGATATAAAAAAATGTATTGAAAAATTAAAGGCTTATCCTTCATTAAAAATCCGTGGAATCCATTATTTTACAGGAACACAAAAAAAGTTAAATAAAATTGCAGAAGAAATCTCTTTTATTTGCGATTTTTGTGACCGACTGCAAAAAGAAACATCAATAACTTTTACAGATATTGAATATGGACCGGGTTTAAGCTTTAATTATTTTACAACCAGCGACGAGGCTAATAATTTTACAGAACTTGAACAATTTTCTAAATTGATTGAAAACAGCAATTATAATTTCGTAATTGAACTGGGACGCTATGTTGCATCATCCTGTGGATATTATGTAACAAAAATTATGGATGTAAAAACTAACTCTACTGGAAATTACTGTATAATTGACGGCGGAATAAATCACATAAATTATTATGGACAGATGATGGGAATGAAACTTCCTCCAGTAGAACAAATACAAAGCAATCCAAATGCTTTTGAAGAAAAAAAATATTCCATTTGTGGTTCCCTTTGTACAACTGCCGATGTGGTTCTTCGGGAATTACATTTAAAAGATGCTCAGCCTGGAGATTTATTGATTTTTAAAAATATCGGTGCATATTCAATTACAGAAGGAATATATCTTTTTTTAAGTCATCCATTACCAAAAGTTTTTGTTTCCAAGGGTGATTTACTAAAATGTGTTAGAAATTCCATTGAATCTTATAATATTAATTCAATGGATTAAAAAGTGAGTATAATTTTAAATTATAAAAAGGAGTTTTATTATGGAAGAATTATTAAACATTTTATCAGAAATTAAACCTGATGTAGACTTTGCAACAGAAACTGGACTTATTGATAATTCAATTTTAGATTCGTTTGACATTGTTCAAATTATTACAGAATTAAAAGAAACTTTTGACATTGAAATCTCACCTGCAGAAATTATTCCAGAAAACTTTAATTCTGCAGAAGCAATGTGGGCAATGGTTCAAAAACTTCAATAAAAAATTATCTGAAACACCTTTTTCACTTCTAACTGACAACAAAAAAATACTGTGCTATAATAAACTATTATGATTTCAGCAAAAATTAAATCCTTAGTAGAAAGTCCATCTGCTGGTGTTATCAGAAAGATGTTTGAAGAAGGTGCACTACTTAAACAAAAGTATGGCGAAGATAAAGTATATGATTTTAGCTTAGGTAATCCTGATTTGGATCCACCGGAAAAAGTTGTAAAAGCAATTGCACAGGTTGCTGCCAGCGAAACTCATTTGTGTCATGGGTATATGCCAAACGCAGGTTATCCAGAAACCAGAGCCGCCATGGCAAAGAAAACCTCAGAAGAGCAGGGCGTTTCCATTGATTTTTCTAATGTCGTTATGGAAGTTGGTGCAGCGGGTGCACTTAATGTAACTATGAAAGCTCTCCTTAATGATGGAGATGAAGTTATAGTTCCTTGCCCATATTTTACCGAATATGATCATTATATTCACAACCACGGTGGTGAAATTGTTCGTGTAAAAACCAAAGCTGATTTTGGTCTAGATGCAGAAACAATAAAAGCCGCCCTTTCCGAAAAAACAGCCGCAATTTTAATCAATTCACCTAATAATCCAACTGGTCGCATTTATACAGATGACGAAATTGATTCTCTTGTAAAAGTTCTAAATGAACACGGTGAAAAAACAGGTCGATATCCATACATTATCTGTGACGAACCTTATAGAGCCATAATTTATGGTAACAAGAAAGTTGCTGCCGTTTTCCCAAAATATCCTTATGCCGTAGTTGTGACTTCCTTTGCAAAAAATCTTAGCTTGCCGGGTGAACGAATTGGTTATGTCTGTGTAAATCCCGCTTGTCCAGAAGCAAAAGATTTTATTGGCGCTGTAATTTTTGCAACCCGTATTTTAGGCTATGTAAATGCACCAGCTTTCTTTCAGAAGGTTATTGCACAAAGCTGGGATGCAGAGTGTGATTACAGTCTTTACGAAAAACGCCGCAATGAAATTATGGAAGTAATGGATTATGCAGGACTAAAATATGCAACTCCAGAAGGTGCTTTTTATCTTTTTGTAAAAGTTCCTGAGGGCTGGAATGATGATGATATGGCGTTTACTGCCCATCTAAAAAAATATAATATCCTTTGTGCACCAGGTTCAGGCTTTGGTGGAAAGGGATGGTTCAGAATTGCCTATTGTTGTTCTGAATCTACAATTTTAAACAGTAAAGAAGCTTTCAAAAAAGCCGTTGAAGAAAAATAATTTTTTATACAAGGTGGAAATCTAATATGAAAATATTAATGGTAACTTCAGAAACAGTTCCTTTTGCAAAAACTGGTGGTTTAGCTGATGCCGTTTCTGCATTGGCAATTACATTAAAAAAACAAGGTCACGATGTACGAATTGTAATGCCAAGATATTACAAAATTGACCGTTCAAAATTAAAACCAATTGAAGCTCCTTTAGCAGTTGCCGCTGGTCAGATAGAAACTTGGGTAAAAGTTTATGAATCAAATCTTCCAGGTTCAGAAGTTCCTGTTTATTTTATTGATCATGAACAATCCTTTGGTAGAGATGGAATCTATGGTAACAAAACCGAAACAGATTTTCATGATAATCCTTATCGTTCTGCAGTTTTGTGTCATGGTGCATTCCAGCTTTGTAGACTTTTAGGCTGGTATCCTGATATTATGCATGCCCACGATTGGTTCTGTGCTTTGGTACCAGTTTTATTAAAGCATGTTTGTCGCAATGGATATTTTGCACACACAGCGTCGGTTTATACAATTCACAATTTAGGATATCAGGGTTGGTATAGCGAATCTTCTTTCCCAGCCTTAGGATTAGACTGGCAGTTGTATTATGGTGCTGGCTTTGAAAGAAATGGTTCAATCAATCTTATGCAGGCAGCTTTGTCTTGTGCAGATATGATTACCACAGTTTCTCCAACTTATGCTCAGGAGATTCAGACACCAGCTGATGGTTTTGGTATGGATGGACTTCTTAGAGTTCGTTCTGATTGTGTTCGCGGAGTTCTTAATGGTTGTGATTTGGACACATGGAATCCTAAAAAAGACAAACTTTTGCCAGCAAACTATGATTACAAAAATCTGAAAAATAAAGCAGTTTGTAAAGCTGAACTTCAAAAACGAATGGGACTAGAAGTTAATCCTAATGTTCCGCTCTTTGGTATTATTACCCGTCTTGCCGATCAAAAAGGTATTGCAGAGATTTTTGCTCCTTCTTATGGCAGTATTTACAGCATTTGTGCCAATATGAATGTTCAGTTTGCAATTTTGGGAAGTGGAGAAAAATGGTGTGAAGATGAAATTAATTCACTCCAGTCAAAGTTGCCAAATCTTAGAGCTTATATTGGTTATGATGAATCTTTAAGTCACTTAATAGAAGCTGGTTCAGATTTCTTCCTTATGCCGTCAAAATACGAACCTTGTGGATTAAATCAGATGTATTCTATGCTTTATGGAACATTACCAATTGTA
>JAKSTL010000070.1 GCA_024402595.1 Treponema sp.
TTTTTTTTTTTTAATACTCCCGCCCCTTTCAAAATAATCAAAAATCTAATAAAATTATATTTATGAAATCTAAAAAGACATTATCCTTCCTTATAACTTTTGGAATTATTTTTATTATTTTATATATTATTTTTTCCGCAAAACCACTTGGTCTTGAATATCAATTCAACCCAGACTGGAAAATAAATATTTCACAGGATGTTACAGCTTCTCAATCTGATATTGCTCAAATCTTAAAAAATGACGAAAAAAAACTCTATTTTAAACTTGGTCGAAACATCGGTTATTTTTCAGAAGATGGTCAAATCACTTTAAACAAATCTTTTCCATCAAAAGTAGCAATTTCCGAACATTTTTACACTTTATACAATGCCGACGGAACAAACTTTACAGTATATGACAACAATGGAGCAAAACTTTGTACAATAAATGATTACGGTTATCCTATGTTTGATGAAGACAGGATTTTCCTTTTTTTACCAGGTGGAGCATCTTTTTCAAAATATAATACTGACGGAAATCTTTCCTGGACCGTAGAAAACACCATTCCTTTAACAGCTTTCAGTTCAAATGAATATTATACTGCCGCAGGATACGCCGATGGTTCAATTAAAGTTTTTGACAATTCCACAGGTAAAGCAGAAATTAGTTTTGCTCCCGGTGGAAGTGATTATCCAATAATTTTAGGCTTAGATATTTCATCAGACTGTCAATATGTAGCATCGGTTTCTGGACACGAAAAACAACGCTTTGTTCTGGCAAGAAAAGATGAAAACCAGCCAAAAATCATATTTCACGCTTTTTTAGATTCTAATCTTTCCCGCCGAACTTTCGTTAAGTTTAGTAAAAACGGAAAACAGGTATTCTATAACTACGAAAACTTTGTAGGCATTTACGATTTGGAAAAAAAGGAAAATTACACTATTCCAGTGGATACAAAAATCTTAAATATAGAAGAAAGTGAAAATCTCTTCTTCCTGCTTGGAAAAAACGAAAACAAAGCAGAGTACACAGTTTATGTTATTGAACGAACAAACACTCTTGAAGGTTCTTTTAACTTCAAAGCCGATTCTGCATTCATAAAAGCTGCCGATAATTATTTGTTTGTTGGAAAAGATAACACAATTTCGCGCATTTCACTTAAACGGGAATAATTATGAAAAAATCATTAACATTTATAACTATATTTTCAATTTTACTTTTCACTGCCGCTAAAATCTATGCTTTTGACTGGCCACAAAACAATTCTGATGACACTTCCATAAAATCTTACTTTGGTCAAAAAAGAGGAAATACCATCAGTTCATCTTTGATTTTTTCTGATCCAGAAGAAGTAAAATGCATAGAAGACGGAAGAGTTCTAATTTTAATGCTGGAAGAAGATGATGATTCAGTTTTTTTCCCTTCAACTTTAGGTAATTCAACAATTATTGCCCACGACGATTCTCTTCTTTCTGTTTATGGTAACTTTGATAAAGATTCCCTTCACTCAAATCTTCAAGGAAAAACAAAAATTGAAGCACAGGATGTTTTAGGACAACCAAGTAATTCTGGCTGGCAGGCTTCTGTAAGCAGTCTTGAGTTTCAGATTATTGATACAAAAAATGGAACTGCTATAAACCCAAAAATCTTAATCCCACGAACAAAAAATGAACTTCCATTAACTCTTTCTGGCATTACTTTGGAAAATAAAGCTGGAACAAAATATGAATTATCTTCCAGAACCAATTTTTCTTCTGGATTATATAGAATCTATCAAAAAAGAAATCTTATAGCTTCTCCTTACAAAACTACAGTCACTATAAATGGTGTTGTTGTAGACCAGATTTCTTACGATTTGGTAAATCAGGAAAATAATAAAATCTATGTAACAGGAAAGAAAAAATACCTTACCTCCGAAATATATCCCGACAACAATCTCCAGCTATTAGGAGAAACCATGCTTACTGCAGGAAGAATTACCTTGGGTATTTCCGTTGTAGACTTTTTAGGAAAACAGACTCAAAACAATTATATTATAAATGTTTATTAATCCAAGTTTGTTAATTCTGCCAAAGCGTGATAAAATATATTTATGGAACCTAATATGATTTTGTCAGCTTCGGGCTGGCGTAAAGTTTTTGCAATTTCTGGAAATGAACAGGACACAACTCCTGAAATAAGTGAAGAAAGCGTGGCTATTTCTGTTGCGGCCGCCAGTGTTTTCTTTGATTATCTTGTTGAAAAATCTAATCAGCAGAATCCTGTAATAGCAGTAGGAATTGATGCTAGACCTACAGGACCTGCCATAGCTGATGCAATGCTACATACGCTTGTAAAAAAAGGTGCTATTCTCCAATATTCTGGAGTTACTGCCGCACCAGAAATTATGGCCTATTCAAAAAAACTGGATGGATTTATTTATATTTCTGCCAGCCATAATCCTGTTGGCCATAATGGAATAAAGTTTGGTATAAATGATGGTGGCGTTTTAAATGGTCAGGAAAATGCAAAATTGGTAAAAACCTTTACCGAACTTCTTGCTGATGAAGATAAACTTAAAAAGGAAATCTCCGAAGCTTATTCCTGCAGTAATACAGAACTTAAAAATGTATATAAAACTTCTGACAGTGCAAAGTTTAACAGTCTTAGAGCTTATGAAACCTTTGTGGAAGAAACTATTGCTGGTACAGACAATAAGGAATATCAAAAAGATTTCTTTCAAATGCTTACTTCCAACGAAAATAGAAAAGAAATTGGCGTTGTAGTAGATTTTAACGGTAGTGCCAGAGCCAAATGTATTGATAAAGACTTCTTTGTTCAGAATAAAATTAACTTTTATGCTATGAACGAAAACAGAATTGTTCATGAAATTATTCCTGAAGCAGAAAATCTGGTTTATGTTTCTAAAGAAATGGAATTACTGCACGAAAACGGTAGAAAAGATGTAATTCTTGGTTATATGCCAGACTGCGATGGAGACCGGGGAAATATTGTTTATTGGGATGAAAAAGCAAATAAATCTGTAATTCTAAAGGCTCAGGAAGTTTTTAGTCTATCGGTTCTTGCAGAATTAACTTATTCAATATGGCAGCACGAAGGTGAAAAAAATTTTAAGCCTGCAGTAGCTGTAAATTGTCCTACTTCTATGCGCATTGAAGAAATTGCTAAGGCTTTGGGAGCAGAAGTTTTTAGAGCGGAGGTTGGAGAAGCCAATGTGGTGAATCTTGCAAGAGAAAAACGGGCAGAAGGTTATACAGTTCGTATTTTGGGTGAAGGTTCAAATGGTGGAACAATTACCTACCCATCTTCGGTTCGCGACCCTTTGAATACAATTTTTGCTATTCTTAAACTGCTTTTATTAAAAGAAAACGGACTTTTTGAACTTTGGTGTAAAAAACGAAATATTCCTTTTAATTCTGATTTTACATTGACCGATATTCTTGAAACTCTTCCTAAATATGCAACCACTGGGGTTTCTGAGTCTCGGGCAATTTTACATGTTAGTAATACAAATCATAGTGAATTAAAAGCTTCTTTCCAAAATGCATTTGAAAAATCTTGGGCCAGCAGAAAAGATGAACTTAAAGAAAAATATAATATTTGTTCTTATGAAGCAGTAATTACAAATGGCACAAAAGAAACAAAGGCTGTAGAAGATTATTCTCTTTCTGAAAAAGGTGGACTTAAGATAATTTTCAAAGATTCAACAGACAGTCCAATTGCATTTATCTGGATGAGAGGCAGTGGAACAGAACCTGTTTTCAGAATTATGTGCGATGTAAAAGATTACTCTAACAATATGGAAACAACGGCCAGAATTGAAAAAGAACTTCTGGAATGGGAAACTGAACTTTTAAAAGAATCGGACAAATAAGGCAGCGCCGAGCATGAAGCCCCTTGCCGACCGCAGAAGTTTACTTCGAGGACGGTGACCGCTTAGGGAAGGGCGTAACGCGAGTTGTGGTTAAGTTGCGCCCAAATATTAACTAATTAACTATTTTCTATTTTCTCAAAATATAGTATATTTTCCTTATATTATGGATTTTTAAAATGGTAAATGGCCGTTTTGTAGGAGGATATATGGATAAGAGCGAAATCTTAAAACGAGCAGAAGCTTACATTGCCGCTGAACAGGACAAAAGATTCAGTGATGAAGTTGCAGAACTTGTTAAAAAAGAAGATTTCAAGGAATTGGAAGACAGATTCTATCAGACACTTGAGTTTGGTACTGGTGGTCTTCGTGGAATTATGGGTGGCGGTACAAACCGTATGAATACCCTTGAAATCAATATGGCTACACAAGGACTTGCAAACTATGTTCTTAAGGCATTCCCAGAAAAAGCAAAAGATGGAACTTTAAGTGCAGTTGTTGCTTACGACAGCCGTCTTAATTCTGATGTTTTTGCAGAAGCAACTGCATTGATTTTTGCTGCAAATGGTATTAAAGCATACCTTTTTTCTAGTTTACGCCCTACTCCAGAGCTTTCTTTTGCAATTCGAACTTTAGGTGCTCAGACTGGTGTTGTTGTAACAGCTTCTCATAATCCAAGAATGTACAATGGTTATAAAGCTTACTGGGATGATGGTGCACAGGTTATTGAACCTCATGACAAGGGTATTATTGATGAAGTAAACAAAGTTACAGAAGTAAAAACTATGACTCGCGTTGAAGCCATTGCCTCTGAAAAACTTGTTATTATTGATAAAGAAATTGATGAAAAGTTCTGGGAAATGTGTAAGGCTCAGCTTTTCCGTCCTGAACTTATTAAAGAAAAAGCAAAGGATGTTAGAATTGTTTATACTCCATTGCATGGAACTGGTGGAGTTCATGTAAACAAAGTTCTTGGTGATCTTGGATTAAAAATTATTACCGTTCCAGAACAGGCTGAACCAGATGGAAACTTCCCTACTGTTGAAAAGCCAAATCCAGAAGAAAAACCAGCACTTACTCTTGCTGTTGAATTGGCAAAGAAAGAAAAAGCTGACGGTGTTATGGCAACTGACCCAGATGCTGACCGATTTGGTACTGCTTTCCCAGATAAAGATGGCAACTTTGTTCTTTTAAGCGGAAACCAGATGGGTGCCCTTTTAATGGATTATGTTTTGCTTTCTCGTAAAGAGTTTAACAAAATGCCGGCAAATCCTGCTGTTATTCGTTCAATTGTAACTTCTCCATTTGGTGATTATGTTTGTAAAAAGTACGGCGTTGAAATGCTGGAATGTTTAACAGGTTTCAAATGGATTGCTGCTATTGAAGCTCAGTTTGAAGCTGATGGTTCTAAAAACTATGTATTTGGTCTTGAAGAATCTTATGGCTACAAGGTAGAAAAAGAAGTTATGGATAAAGATGGTGTTTCTGCGGCTGCAATGTGTGCAGAAATGATTCTTTACTGGCGTTCTAAAGGTAAGAGTCTTCTTGAACATCTTGATGATATGTACAAAGAGTTTGGATATTTTGAAGACCGGGCAATTTCACAGAACTTCCCAGGCTCATCTGGCAGCGAAACAATGAAAGGTATTATGGCTGATTTAAGAACAAATCCTCCAACAACTTTGGGCGGAGAAAAGATTGTAAAAATCAGAGATATTCAGAACAGCGTTGTTTTTGATCCTGCAAATCCTTCTGCTAAAGAAGCTATTGGATTCCCTAAGAGCAATGTTCTTCAGTTCTATCTTGAAAGTGGAACTATTGTAAGTGCAAGACCTTCTGGAACAGAACCAAAAATTAAGTTCTATGTAAACTCTATGATTCCAGCTGGAAACGGAACAGACGCTTGGCTTACTGATGCAAAAAATAAGGCTGCAGTTCTTTGTGATAATATTTCTAAAGACATTCAGGCTAAGATTGATGCCGCAAGCAAATAAAATTAAGAATTGTAAATACGGAATTAAGAATTAATTTTTAAAGCAGATGAGATAATGAACATGATTGTTTTTATTTCATCTGCTTTTTTTATGGCGAAAAAGTTTTTTACAGTTGAAGCATTTTCTAAACAAAGATTAGTTTCTTGGAGCTTTTGCAGGATCTATTGGTTTTCCGTTTTGGAATACCATAAATGTAATTTGAGATTTATTTGTTATTGAATCTACGCCAGCAGTTCCTAAAATTGCGCCAAAATCTACATAATCACCTTTTTTTACCTTTACCGAACCCAAGCCTGCATAAGAATAAATTATTCCTGTTTTTGACTGTACAAATAGAACTTGACCAAAACCCCGATAAACACCAACATACATAACTGTTCCTTCACGGATACAAGTTACATTTTCATTATTTTGTGCCGAAAGTTGTACTCCAGAAACCTTTCCATTAACAATTGTAATTTTTGGATTTTTTACAGGCCAGATGGTTGAAGAATCGGCGTTGACTGTGTTTCCGTAATTTCTTGTATCAACTACAATTGCATTTGGAGTTTTAGATTTATCATCATTTTTTTGTGCAGGTCCAGAAGATTTTGTTTCTTCTTTTTTTTCTGTAGTTTTTGATTCATTTTTATTTTCTGTCTTTACATTTTCTGTAACTTTTGTTTCAGTTTTAGTAGAAGTTGCAGATGTATCAATAATTTTTAATTTTTGTCCAATCTTAATTACAGAAGAAGAATCTAATCCATTTAATGAAAGTAAATCTGCTACTGTCATTCCTGTTTTTCTGGCAATTCCGTATAAAGTGTCGCCTTTTACAACTTCATAGGAAACTGTTTTTACAGTAGTTTTATCGTTTTTTTCATTTTCTTTAGATAATTTTGAATCTTTTGTTACTGTGGAATTATCAGTTGCAAGAGCTGCGGCAGTTGCAATATCGGCTGATGGAATTGTTAATTTCTGGCCAATTTTTATAACATCATTTTCGCCAAGATTGTTCGCTGTTCGTAATTCGGCCACTGTAATTTGGTATTTTTTACTTATAGAATAAAGTGTATCGCCTTTTTCAACTTTGTAAACAGAATCACAAAAGGCAGATAAATGGAATACTAATAAAAAAGATATAATTACTGTAATTTTTTTTTCTGACAATTTCATACTTCTATTATCGGCAGGATTTGTTGATTTTTGCACAATTTTAATGTTTCAAAAAATAGTTTAAAAGTTACACGAGGCTTGAAAATAATTCTGCAACATTTATTCCATTGATTATTTCATTTTGGCCATAATGTTTAAGCATTCCATCCCTTCCCCCTTGCAAATGAGAAGAAGTAATTCCATGCTTTATAGAAATATCAGCTTCCATTAAAGCCGACAGATGATCACAAATGCGAATAAGTTTTCCATCGACGGGCTTATATTCTTTCTGATTGTATTTTTTATTCAAATCTTCCCAAGAAACCACTTTTGTTTTATTTTGGTTCATCATTATTCGGTTAGAAAACTCGTCGGAAGTATAATACATTATTTCATCAACAAAATATGAATCCATTAAAGGAACCAGTTCTTTATTTACAATTTCGTCTTCGATTTTTTTTACAATACTTGGAAGTTCGTCGGTTGCTTGTTTTACTGGAGAAATAATGTCCCGAGTAACTGCTTCTGGTAAATCATGAAACAGGGCGCTAAAAAAATTATTTATAACTCTGTTTTCGCACATATTTGGATTAGATTTTCTTCCTAAAAGCAAGGTCATAATTGCAACAAAAAAACAATGACCTAAAACCGATGTTTTTGGAACTCGCGGAGTCTGATTCCATCTGGTTTGAAATCTAAGCTGCTCAATTTTTAATAGGAATTGGAACTCTTTTTGATGGGTGATAAACTTTTGAAGTCCTTCTAAATCTAAAAAAGGCTGGATTTCTGCTTTCAATTCTATGTCAATATTAGACATTCGCTCTTTTTCATTGACTACAGAAAGCATTTCTAATTCCCGAATTGTTGCATATTTATGAGCGGCTTTATAAATATGAATTGTTTTTTGTAAATCTCCAAAAACTGGAAGAGAACCGTCTTTTTGACCAATATAAAGTGTAAAACGGGAAAACAAATCTTCATCATCAATCATCTGACGATATTGATTTAGAACCCACTCATTTAAACGCATATATTCCTGAGCATATTCATTCCGCAGGATTTTTTGAACGGGAGCTTTTATATCACAAAGGGCTATTTTTCTTAAAAGGTCAAACAAAGAAGCATAAATCATCCATTGCCAGTCTACAACCGTACCTTTTTTTTCTTCATACTTACCAATGATGTATGCAATAACCATTTTTTCGCCGGCTTTATCCATTTCGACTAAATCAAAAGGACAAACTAAATCATTCCAGCGTTGAATTGAGAAGCCTTCAAATATTTTTAAAACAAGATTTTTCTCTATAATACTCATTTGTTGTGCCAGTTCAGAAAGATTTTTATGCTTTTAATTACTTAAACCTTTTTTGTGGTCCGCATCCATTTTATCTTTCCAAACTACAGCCTTTTTCTTGACTTCTTCGGCCGATGTTGAATTACGCATTACTACATACAATTTTCGAACAGCCAATAAATATTTTATACCGTTTCGCATATCATCAATTCGTCTTGTAGAAAGCTCATATTTATCACGATATGCATTTGCAGAGTTATTTAATAATTTTTGCAGCAATCTAAAATAAATAATTGTTAATTCGTGATCACCAGAACGAACATCAATAAAATCTTTTTCAGCTTTCCGCATATCGATAAAGTTTTTAGCTACTGTAGCAAAACGGCCTTCCAATTCAACAAATGACCATTTCCATTTACTGTTGTCACCAAAGGAATCTTTTAAAATTCTAATTTCAAGGCCAAGTTTTTTTATAAGATTGTACCTCTGCTGAATTGTAATATTGGTAAATTTTTCGTGATATTTAATTAAGTCTGCATAAGGCACATCAATAAGATTAGTACAGATTTCTTCCAGATAAATAATTGCTTTGTAAAGCATTTTTCGGGCATCATTCAAGGCATCATTATTTTTAACTTCCATTACCTGAAGTGAAAGACTGTTTTGAGCGATGTACAAAGAAGCCGCATAAATCATATCTTCGCAAAGGAGTATCTTTTTATATTCAACACCAACATCTTCGTCGTGCATGGAATTTCTGATGGTTTTCTCTTTTTCAAGAACCGCAGTTACTTTATCTTTATATGGTTGAATTGTTTCCGAAAAATGAAGTCGTGTTTCTTCTGAAATTTTAGACATCAGTAACCCCCAGAATATTTTTCAAGCATAGCCCTTGCATGTCCTAATGATTGTTCTGTATCTGCATCACCAGATAACATTCGTGCGATTTCTGCAACTCGTTTTTCGCCTTCAATAGGATAAACATTAGAAGAAGTAATTCCTCCTTCCACAGCTTTTTCAATCTTAATTTGATTATCGGCATAAACTGCAATACTGGCAAGGTGTGTTATACAGAAAATTTGTCTATTTTTTGCCAGATTCTTTAAATGTGAACCAACTGCAACAGCAACTTCTCCACCAATGCCTGTGTCTATTTCATCAAAAATCAAAGTTTCCACTGAATCGTTTTGAGCAAAAATTGTTTTTAAAGAAAGCATAACACGGGAAAGTTCACCCCCCGAAGCGATTTTTGCCAAAGGTTGCATTGGATTTCCAGGATTGGCACTTATTAAAAACTCAATATCGTCAATTCCATAAGGACCGCAAACCAATTCCGACTTTGAATTATCGCTACCAGAATCTACCTTTGGTTTTATGCTCACACCAAATTTTGTTCCAGACATTCCCAGATTTGATAATATTTCATCAACTTCTGTTTTCAGAGCAATGGCTGTTTCTTTTCGCTTTTGAGAAATCTCTTTGGCGTTCTGCAAAATTGTTTTTTCAAGAGCTTTTATTTCCTGCAAAAGAACATTTTCTCTATTGTTTCCATCACCATTTTCTTCAACAAATGTCTGAGCTTTTTCAAAATAATCAAAAACTTCTTTTAATGGAGCATTTACAGATGAAGCATATTTTTTCTTTAAATTATAAATCAAAGAAAGTCTGTCTTGAACAGTTTGTAAACGAGCAGGATCAAAAACCAGTTTATTTTTATAATCTGAAAACTCTTCTGCAATATCAGAAACCTCGTAAAAAGCCGATTCCAATCGTTCAGATAAACCAGTCAAGGATTTATCTAATTCTTTTGCATGATCTGCTTCTCTACGGATTCTTTTTAGAATATCCACTACAGAGTCGTCATTTCCTGAAGAATTATCAGAACCATTTAAGGCTGATGTTATAGTTTCAATATCCGAATAGATTTTTTCAAAGGATGACAAACGGTTTTCTTCATCTTCCAAAAGTTCATCTTCATTCTGCTTTAGTTTGGCTTCAGATATTTCTTCTACGGCAAATCTAAGCATTTCAAGTTTTTTAAGGCGTTCTTCCGAAGATTGAGTCAAATCTGCATATTCTTTTCGTTTTGCCACTAAAAGAGCATACTGTTTTTTAAATGCTTCAACTTCTTCAAGAATGCCCGCTCTACAATCTAAAAACTTGCGATGTTCAGACACTTTCATCAAAGATTGGTGTTCATGCTGACCATGAATATCCACTAAAAAAGCAGAAAATTGGCTTAAATCACTTCGTGTTACAGGAGTATCATTTATCCAAGCTCCCGATTTTCCAGAGTCTTTTATATAACGACGCAACAAAACTCTATTATTTTCCAAAGAAGAAACTGGAATACCATGCATTTCCAACCATTCCGCTGCATTTTCCGGTTCATCATCCTCTGTAAAATCACTACGATAATTGTCCGTTTTAATTACAAAAACTCCACTTACGGAAGCTTCATTTTTTCCAGCTCTAATTTGAGATACTTCGGCCTTTCCACCAAGAAGAAAAGACAACGCACCAATTAAAATTGACTTACCTGCACCAGTTTCGCCTGACAAAACTGTAAATCCTTTGTTAAATTCAAGATAATCTGATTCAATGAGAGCAAAATCTTTAATTGTTAATTCTTCAAGCATAGGGTTCGCCTCTCCAGTTTAACTTTGAGCGTAAAGCATTATAAAACTTCTCTTCTGTGCTGCAAATAAGTTTTATTTTTTTTTCTACTTTTTTTATTCTTACACAATCAGATGGCCGCAAACTATCCATTTCCTGCCCATCAATAATTAAAGAAAGTTCTTTTGTCCGACAAGGTTGAACAAATACATCCATAATTCCATTAGAACTTAAAACTATCGGTCTTGATGATAAAGAAAAGGAGTTCATTGGCGTCATAACAAAAGCATCTAAAACAGGATCTACAATTGGTCCACCTGCCGAAGATGAATAAGCTGTTGAACCTGTAGGCGTGCTAATAATTACACCATCAGATACTAACTTACACAAATGCACATCGTTATATTTCACAACCAGTTCTGCTGTATGTCCAAGAGTTTTTGGCCCAATTACCACATCATTTAATCCAACAAAATCAGAAACAGTTTCTTCATTTCTCAACACAGAAACATTCAGCATACATCTTTCTTGAAAAGGAGCTTTTCCATCCAAAAAGGATAATAAAGCTTGTTTCCATTCACTCTGCTGTATAGAAGCAATAAAACCAAACTTTCCAAAATTAACAGAAAAAATCGGTACATCATAAGCAACACAATTTCTTGCTGCATACAAAACCGTTCCATCTCCGCCTAAAGTAATTACAAAATCATAATCATTAAAAGGAGTATCATCGCAAAAACCATCATAACTTAAAAAATCAGATTCAATATTTCTTTCTTTTAAAAATAAAGATATTTGTGTAGCAAGAGCCATTGAATCATCTTTACTTACATTTATGATAATTAAGACTTTTTTCATTCTAAATCCTTTTAACAATTTACAGAAAAATTATGTTAAAAAACAATTTCTGGATTTTTCATAAACTTTTTATGGCAAAGTTCCTAAAACCTTTACAATTTTTGCTACTTCTGAATGGGTCAATCTTGAATACATTGGAATATGAACACAACGAAGCATTATACTTTTTGCCTGCCGTAATTTTTCTGTGTTTATTTCGTCTGTACCATCCAATTCTTCTCCCAATTCTGCGTTTTTCCGTTCAATCTCAATTAAATATGAAATCACAGAATGTTCAAAAGCAAGAGTTATTTCTATGTCTTTTCTGGCAGTGTACTGTTTTACATCCTTATACGGACTGTTTAATATAAGTGGAAAGGAACTCATTGTTGAACCATTTTCCAAATCCCGAATAAACATTTTATTATGTCCAGACATACAAGAGCGTTGATACATAGCAAATATTTCTTTGCGAGACTGTTCGTTTCGTTCAAACTCTTTCATCTGAACCAATGCCAAAGCACAATTTATATCTGGAAGAAGATCCGTTGTCGGTGCAGATTCAATAAGTTTTTTCAGAACAATCCATTCTCGTCTACCAGAAGTAAACAATATTGCTCCACCACCAGCTGTAAGTACATCCCGTTCTTCCAATCCTAAAATTGAATAAGTTCCTACAGAGCCAGCTCTTCTATCCGAAACCTGTGCATTTTCAGATGAATTACCAGTCTCCTCCGATTTAAAAACAAAAGAAGCTCCTGCACTTTCAGAAACATCTTCAATAATTGGAATTTTTAAATCTAAAAGTTCATTAGCATCAGGTAAAATCCCAGAAGTTTCATGAAGCAGCAGAACCTTTCCACCATCTATCAAACCTTCACGAATATTTGGAATAGTTACTAAACCTGTATTCTCGTCAACATCAAGTACAAGGGGAATCATTTCCATATCTTTTAAGGCAATATACTGCCAAGAAGGTGCCAAAGCCGAAATCATTACTTTAGACCCTTTTTGAATATCCATGGCTTGTAAAGCGTATTTCAATGCTAATGAAGGACTTCTAAGTGCGACACTACCATCGCACTTAAAAAAATCCTTGGTCTGCTGAATTAATCGTGTGTTCAACTCTCCAGGTCCAATTCTTTCGTCGACCATACAAGTTAAAACAGCATCCATTTCTTTTCGTCGAATAGTTGAGCTATAAGTTTGTATCATTTGGATTACTTAAATAATAAAAGTTGAGTCAAAAAATTATTTATGTACGCTAAAAAAAGCATTACTGCAATTCAATAATTTTCTGTAATTCTTTTGCATTAAACAACTTGCGAATATTCAGCATAATCAGATATCCAGTTTCTTCTCTGATAACACCTTCAATATATTCAGAACCAATTCCGCTAAGCATCTGAGGAGGCTCTTTTATTTCTTCGTTATGTACAGTAACAACTCGAGCAACTTTATCAATAATAATGCCAATCTTACTGTTATCAATATTCAAAATAATAAAACCGCCTTCAAAATCAATTTCATCTTTTGGAAGAGCCTGTATTCTAAATCGTTTATGTAAATCGATAATAGGAATGATTTCTCCACGAAGATTGATAATTCCTTCAACATAATAAGGTGCATTTGGAATTACACGAACATTCTGAAGTCTTACGATTTCTTTTACGTCCATAATATTTACACCATATAACTCTTCACCAAGCTGAAATGTTACTAATTGAAACTGTGAATCTTCTGTAGCCATAATTACTCCCATAAAACCATCGGTTTATCAAAATCGGACAACGGCAAAACTCAAATCAAGAACATTCTTCTTAATTCAAACCGCTTTCCAGCCTTCAACATTTATTAACACAAAATAGTATTAAAATTAAAATAGAAAACTTCTAATACAATAATAAACCTAAAAGAAAGGTTTTGCAACATAAAGTATTTTTTCCCATTCAATCTTCATATCCATTTAGCATCAATCCACCACAAACAAAGTAACCACCTGAACGACCTCAACTCCTGCTGTTTTCAAGATTTTTGTACATGCTTCCAAAGTTGCCCCCGTAGTACATACATCATCAATCAAACAGACTTTTTTTGGTAAAATGCCATGATTATGCTTTAAAATTTTCTCCAGCTTTTTAGAAGACACTAAAGAATAAGATTTTTCAATCTTTTCCAACCTTTGCTCTCTAGTTAACTTTTTTTGTTCTTCTTCAGTATGTCTTTCCAAAAGTTTCAAAACTTTAAAACCATAACAAAAACTCAAAAAACTACATAACTCGTCAATCTGATCCCAACCTTTTTTTTGTATCTTACCAGGCCTTGGAGGTACAGGGACAAGAACTTCCGCATTAATTAATTTTAGAGCTTCAGAAACCTTTTTCGCAAAAAACACTGAAAGACTTCGTATTTCTTTAGATTTCCACAAGAACATTATTTCTTTATTCCAAAGTCTATAGGAAAATAAAGGCAAAACAAAATCTGCATGTGTAATTACAGGTTTTTCACGGCATTGAAAACAAATCCCTTTAGTCGAAAGTAATTCTTTTCCACAAATCTTACATCTATTAGCAGCATAAGCTTCAGCAACAGAATAATATTTCTCGGCGCAATTAGAACAAACAATATTAATGAAAGTTTTTTTATTGCAAACCAAACAATTTTCTCCACCGCCAATCAAACTGAAAAACAGACGCAACAAAAGTTTAATATAATACTTACAACAAAATAGAAACTTATTCACATATAATATTACGCAGAGATTTGTTAAAAACTGCGCTTTTTTAAAACTTTTTTTGATTTTTTTTCAAAATAATTACACATATCTGACATTAAAGATATTTTTTGTTAACAACAAAACACATAAACCTAACTTATGACACAAAAAAAATATATCGTTTAACATCTAGCAGCTTACAAAACAATGCAGCTAAAAGTTTTATGACCATTAGTTATTTTTTTTCAATTTGCCTGTAAAACCAGTTTTTTATTTATAATTTGCCTATAAAAACAGTTTTTATATCCCATTACATTAAAAAAACGCAAAGGAAGAAGACGGATGACAGAAAGGCTCTGAGTGCTGTTCAAT
>JAKSTL010000071.1 GCA_024402595.1 Treponema sp.
GACCGAGGTTGAGGATTGTATCCATCATACCAGGCATAGATTCAGCAGCACCAGAACGAACTGATACGAGCAATGGATCGTTTTCATCGCCTAATTTTTTACCCATAGAAGCTTCAAGTTTTGCAAGATTTGCTGCAACTTCAGCAGCGAGTGCATCTGGGTATTTGCGTCCGAGTTTGTAGTATTCCTGACAAACATCGATAGAAATTGTAAATCCTGATGGAACTGGAAGACTCAATGGTTTTTTAGCCATCTGAGCAAGGTTTGCACCTTTACCACCAAGGATGAGACGCATTGATTCATCACCTTCTGCGTCACCGTCTCCAAAATAGTAAACATACTTTGTAGCCATGTTTTTCTCCATATTAAAAAAATTTATTTGCAACTCAAATAGTATCATATTTTACATAGTTATAGAGGAATGGTCAATCTAGAAATATTCTATAATAAATTGTATTTATTTAACAAATTATCTTGCCAAGGTATGGAGCCATATAGCCCCATAGGGAGCGACGGCTGAAAGCCGGCAAAATGGGACGAAGGAGCATTTTGAGCGAGTTTCCGAACAGCTTTTGCTGTGAAGGCTGCGCAAGCAGTGGGGCCGAGCGTTTAGCGAGTGGCGGAACACCGTTTTGTGGATGAGATTTGGCCCTGATTTTTTTTATTTTTTTGATTATTTTGAATATGCTGACTTTTTTATTTAATTTTAAGCCATTGCCAAAAATCTTGAGGTTCAAAGCCTATTCGCCAAAAACCAATTTTATTTACTGCTGCGTCGGTATTATTGGATGGATTTGTGTAAAGGCGGCACATATTTACCAGCGAATATGTATCGTTGAAAAAGCCTGTCACTTTTACGGTTGCATCGTAGGTAAAAGACGGAATATCTTCCTGATAAACGATGTCTGTAATTTGATTTTCGTCTAAAAGTGTTTGAATGCCCGAAAAATACCAGGCTCTGGCTAGGCTTTTTTCTGTCCAAGTGCGACCATAAAACGGAATGCCCATAACAATTTTTTCTGAAGGTATTTGGCTTATGGCAAAATCTAGAACTTTTTTTCCCCAGGCGGTAGATGCTATGGGACCTGGTTCGCTGGTTGACCAATGTTCGTCGTAGGCCATAACAAAAACTCTATCGCAGATTTCGCCCATTTCTTTATAAGGAATTATTTCGTTTGGATTAAACTTTGTGCGCCCCGGAACACAAATTGAAAGCATTTGATTTTTTCCTCGGGCATCTAATTCTTTGCGAATGGCTTTTACAAAATCTATATAGGCTTGTCGGTCGCGCTTTGGAATATTTTCAAAATCTAACTGAAGTCCGTCAAAATCTGAGGCCGCATTTACAATTTTTTGAATGATTTCGTTGGTGAGTCCAAACTCTGGATTTATTACAAAATGGGTTAAGGATATGCTGTCACAAATCATTACAAAATGAACGCGCACTCCTTCTGGAACTTCCAATTTACTGCGTTTAGGCGAATCGATAATTTCTCCGTAACAATTTAGATCGGCTGCAAAATAACAAACATCTGTGATGGGAAAATCTGGATTATATTCCTGTTCTCGCCATTGATTTACATAGCCCCACACTTCCTCGCATTCAATGGGAGCGCCTTCTGCTGATTTAAGCTGATATTCTGAGTTGTCTTCTTTTGGTTTTGATGCGCAGGATTCAGAAAAAAGGGTTGCGAAAAGAAGTAATGTTACGAATAAAAATCTTGGTTGTTTCATAAATGATTTATCGGCTGGGAAAAAATGTAACTGAAAAATTTTTTTATTGTAAAAAAGTTCAATTGAGGAAAAATGGCGTTTTGAAAGTATCTGTAAGCTAGAAGGATTTATTCCTGATTCTTTTTTAATTTTAGTTCGCTGCAGAGGGCGGCACCGATGATTAAAACTGCACCTATGATTCCGTAAAGGGTCAGATTTTCGTGAAGGATTATGGCAGAAAGAATTAGGGCGGAAACTGGATCTATGTAGCTTAATACTGCTATGGATTGGGAAGATAATTCTTTTAGGCTGCCAAAGTATAAGGCATAGGCAATTCCTGTATGAAAAACTCCCACTATTACAATCATTATTATGGAAACCAATGATAATTTTATGGAAGAAAAGTTTTGGGTTAACAAGAGATAAGGAATTAAAACTAGTGCTGAGGATAAAAGCTGGATTATGGTTTTTTCGTAGGCATCTTCTACCTGCACAAGTTTGTTTAATACAACTACTGTGGAATATAAAACGGCGGCTCCAAGACCAAAGGCTATTCCTTTTAATTCTTGTGGCTGGAGTTTGTGACTATTTAGAATGCCCGAAACAAAAATCATTCCTAGGAGTGAAATTAAGGCACAGATTATTTTTTTTGTGGTCAACTTTTCTTTGAAGATTAAAGGGGCTAGAAAAACAACTATGGTTGGTTCCATATAATAACATAAGGTTGCAGTGGCTACGGTGGTGTAATTATATGCTTCAAAAAGGAAAATCCAGTTGAATCCCATAGCGGCTCCTGAAAGCGCTAAAAGGAGTAGATTTTTTTTACCGATGCCATGTCTAATTTTTTTTCCTTGTAATTTTACGAAGCAGAACAAGATTGTAGCACCCATTAAGCCGCGTATAAAAGCAAGCAATGCCGAAGAAACTGGTATGTATCTTCTGAAAATGCCGATGGTTCCATAAATGAGCATGGAAGAAATAAACATTATGTATGATTGGGTTTTTGTATTTTTCATAAAATCCTTCTGACAGTGTTTGCATTTTGATAAACCCACGGATAAACCATTTTTGCACAATCACAACACCAAGTTCCTATATATTGCCTAGTGCTGTGGAATGAGTCAACGGGGGGATGGGTTGGTGGCGAAAAATGGGTTGGTGGCGAAAAATGGGTTGGTCGCGATGAATGCATTGGTGGGGGGATGCATTGGTGGGGGGGATGCATTGGTTGCGGTGAGCGGATTGGCGGTAACTAAATGCATTGGTTGCGAGAAATTGGTTGGTGGCGCAAAATGCATTGGTGGGGGGGATGCATTGACAGTAACTAAATGCATTGGTGGTGCGGAATGCATTGGTGGTGCGGAATGCATTGGTGGTGCGGAATGCATTTGCGATAAGTAAATACATTGGTCGCGAGAAATTGATTGGTGGCGCGGAATGCATTGGTGGTGGATGCATTGACAGTAACTAAATGCATTGGTCGCAGTGCATGACTTGGTGGTGCGGAATGCATTTGCGATAAGTAAATACATTGGTTGCGAGAAATTGGTTGGTCGCGCAAAATGCATTGGTGGCACGCCGCGCAGAAGAAAGTATTTTTAAAAACTGTTGTGTTTTTTTGATGGTTTTTAGAACAGATACTGTTGGGAATCTTTCCAGGAGGATTGTTTTGCGTCACGAATTATGTCGTCGTTTTGTGATTCGCCTAGTAAAAATGGAGATTCTGGGTTGTGGCGCTTCATGTTTTCTTTTACCAATTGCGAATCGGTGTTGGCATAGCAATATTTACACAAATGACCGCAAGTGTCGTAAGCTCCAATGTCGGAACCTAAAATACAGGCACAAGCTTCTTTTCGCTGAGTCCCTGTTCCTTTGGGTACTACCAGATGAGTATGGAGGGCGGTTTCAAAGGTTTGTTGTGTCATACAGCCAGAACAGTCGGCGCCAAACTGTGCAAGTTCTGTTCCTTCGGCGCAAGGTTTTACAATCATGTCATGTTCTTTGGCAATTCTGATACATTCTTTTCCTATAAAGATTCTATCTTTTTGTGAAAGTTCCTTGGCGGCGGGAAAGTTTCTTTTTACTTTTTGATACAAATCTATAAAGCTGATGACGCAGGTTTTTGTGTACCCTTCTAGATTTTTTGCCATTTTTTCAAACTGAGTTATGTGCCATTCCACAGTATATTTTTCATTTTGTGAATCTATGGAATCTTGTGAGTTTTTTGAATCTCTTATGAAAATGGGATCATAACGCCAGCCTATAGAATCTATGCCAACAATTTTTGAAAGTTGCTTAAAAGATTCCATGACAGTTTCTTTTGGCGGCACATTTGGTTCTATTTCTTTTCCATAGGGTGTAATGGTCACAAACCAATACTGTCCAAAAGGTTTTAATAAATCCATGTGGGGCAACATTGGGGCAGGATTTTTTGTGCAGAAAGCTATTAAATCTACTACGCTTGGGTCCAGTTTGAACTTTGTTACGGCCTGAGGATTATATGGATTTCGTACCAACACAAACCCTGCTTTTAGTCGATTTGTAAACCATTGCGAGTAAAAAGCTGGAATATCTGTGCGATTGCCTGTATGGATAATCATATTTTTTTGTTTTCTATGCTCTCTTTTTTGAGATTATGTTATTGTTGCACAACTTCTTTTGCAAAAATTATTTTGATGGTTTTAAAATAGCCTTTAAAACTAATGCCACTATTAGTAACCAAAAAATTATGATTGGAAGTGCATAATACCATTTTTTTGGTTTTCCATTTTCCCAAAGCCCTTCACTTTTTGTACGACATTCTTCCATTATTTCTTTTGGAATAAGTTTTATTGTCCAAGTTACAAGAATTGGCAGTAAAATTAAATCATCTAGGTAGCCAATTATGGGAATAAAATCGGGGATTAAATCGATTGGGGAAAGTGCATAGGCTACTGTTATTCCTGCAAGTATTTTTGCCAGCAAAGGAGTTTTTTCGTGTTTAAGTGCAATAAAAACTGCGGGAATATCTGTTTTTAATTTTTTTGCTCTTTCTTTTAAATCCATAATGATTTTGACCTTATAAATCTAGTATAATGTATAGTATCTATTTGTCAAGTGATATATTTTATTTTGTGAACTTTTTCCGTTAGCAACATGGAGGGCTGCCGAAGGCAGGTGCGGAGCACCGAGCGGAATGAGCGAGTGTCGAACAAATGTTCTCTTGGAATACTGCGACCCTGAATGAGTGGAGCGAATGAAGGGGAACGGCCGTAAAAAATCTTACAATAAAAAGCGATGTTTTATAATTATTTTTACTCAAAAAATCAAATGGGCGTTACAATTATTTTGTATTCTCATTATAAGAACTCTTCCGGAGGAGTTATGGCTAATATTGCTCTGTTGGTGCGGACACTTTCGTTTATTGAAGACAACCTTAACAGCGATTTTCAGACTGAAGATATTGCAAGGGCTTGTTATGCTTCGAAGTCTAGTTTGGAAAAAAACTTTAGGGAAATGGCGCATTATTCTGTGCACGATTATGTGACTCGTCGCAAAATGATGAAAGCGGCTAAACAGCTGATTCAAATGCCTGAACAAAGTATTTTGGATGTGGCTGTGGAGTATGGTTTTTCTAGTCACGAGGCTTTTACCAGAGCATTTTTTAATGTGTGGAATTGCAATCCCAAGGATTTTCGCGAGGCTTATATTGGTCGTGGGCGGGTTCCGGAGTTGTTTCCGCAAATTACGGGGTTTTATCAGCTCCAAGGAGAAAATTATATGAGAAGGTCTGTTGATATTTCTGAAATGTACGATTTTTTGAAGGAACGCCAGAATTGTTATTTTGTATGCGCGGATATTCGGAGTCTTATTCCTATTAACAATATTTCCAGAAAGGCTGGGGACATTGCTCTTAGCGAAACTATGAAGCGTCTTTTGGATTGTAGTGCGGATGAGGATGTGGCTTTTCGCATTGGTCATGATGAGTTTGCACTTTTGACTTGTAGTACTGAACGGGCTTATGCGGAAGAGATTCGCGAAAAGATTCTTGCGATGAACGGGCAGTCTTTTGATTTTGAAGGGCAGAAAATCCCGCTGAATCTTTACGCCTGTGTGCTAAAGCTGGAAAGTGGGTCTTTTAAATATGCTGACCTTTTTGGCAAGTTGATTGGTTCACTTTCTGAAGAAAAAAAGCTGGCTTATGCTAAAGACTAAATGTTGATTTATTTACAGTTGATTTTGTGAAAACTACGGGGGAAGCTGAGTTTTTTGTAAATCCCCCGTAAGATTTTTGATTTATTTGGTGAAAATGCTGTTTTTTTTACGGGGGATTTTGCGTTTTTATATTTTCCCCCGTAGTCCCAAGAGTTTTTTTAGGTTTTTTCTTTGTGGGCAGCGGTAAAAACTACGGGGGAAAATTGATTTTTCGAAAAATCCCCGTAGTTTTTCAAAAATATTTAAAAATATTCAAAAAAAATTTGCCTGGCCCAAAGTTTTTTATTAAATTAAGAAATATTCCCCAAGGAGGATTAATATTTCAAAGATTTACGAAAAACTTTCACCTTTTTATTTTTGGGAAGAGCTTGAAGCTAGGAAAAAACAACTTCAGGCAGTTATAAAACACCTGGAAAACAGTATTTTTCAAAACCAAGGTGAACAAAAGATTACTACTTCTACTTCCAATGGAGTTTTTCAATATTATGTTTGTAAAGCTGATGGAAAAAATCATAAAGGCAAATATATTCATGCACAAAACAAAGCTGCAATCCAAAAGGCAATTCAATTGGAATATGACAAAAAAGCATTAAAAGCTTGCCAGATCCAGTTTAAAGCAATAACCAAACTGCTGAACAGCAAAGACTCCATAGAAAATGCTTACAATAAACTTCCAGCGGGCAAGCAGATTTTTACAACTCCAGTCTGTATGTTGCAAAGTGAGTTTATAAAAAATTGGATTTCCAAACCTTACACACCAAAAGCATTCTCACCAACGGATTCGCAACTTTTTACTTCTACAGGACTTAGAGTTCGCTCTAAATCTGAAATTATAATTGCCTCAATTTTGGATAAACTGCATATTCCCTATCGCTATGAATACCCTGTAAAACTTGGCAGCATAACAATGCATCCGGATTTTTACTGTTTGAATACTAGAACGCACAAAGAATATTTGTGGGAGCATTTTGGAATGATGGATATGCCTGCCTATGTCGAGAACTTTGTTCAAAAAATGCAAACCTACAATTCTCAAGGTTTTTTTCCTGGCAAAAACGCAATTTTCACCTTTGAAACAAAAATGCATCCATTGAACACTAAACAGGTAGAAAATCTTATAAAAGAATATTTGTTGTAAAACAGAAAACAAAAGTTTTGAATCACAAATCTCTAAAACGGCGAATGTTTTGGGATTACTTGGAAGTGAAGTTTTGAGTTGGGATGGAATAAATTGAAAGATCGAGTTGAGAGTTTGTAACTGTAATGCCTTCTGCGAGAAGCATTTTGGATTGGACTTCTGGGCCACCCATGCCGAAATTGGCTCCCATTTTTCCACTGGCATTTACAACCCGATGGCATGGAACAGGAGCAAAGTTTTTCCATTTTTCATCTGGTTCTGATGCTTGAAAACCAACTTCTCTTGCTAATTGCCAAAAGGGCACAGGATTTTTATGCATTACATTTCCTACAACCCGTGCAAGTTTTTTGTTTCCTGCTAATTCTGCAACTTGACCATAAGTTAGAACTTTGCCACGAGGAATACTTCTAACAATGTTATAAATCTTTTGTTCTAAGTCTGTCATAAATTATTCCAATCAAAAAAATGTTTTATTGGTGTTGAGATTTTCCGTTAGCAACATGGAGGGCTGCCGAAGGCAGGTGCGGAGCAACTTGTTGCGGAGCACCGAGCGGAATGAGCGAGCGCGGAATACTGCGACCCTGAATGAGCGGAACGAAGTGGAGCGAATGAAGGGGAACGGCCATAAATTACTTTCACCTTTTTTGATGATGCACAAAACAATAATTTTAACGCTCATTATAAGTTCCAACGCATTCTACAAATGTTGGCTTATGTATAAAATGTTGTTTATAATGACTATACTAAGTTGGAAAATCCTTTTTATTATAGTATTTATATTGAAAAGTGTTAAGGGAAAGGAGAAAAAATGGAAGGTCAGGATTGGACAAGCGAAATACCACAAGGGGCTTTTATTTCTAAGGCACCAACTTATAAGGTGGGAGAATATTTTAATCTTTTTTGCAGCGACAAAGCTTGCGGTATGAAATATTACTTTTTTGATCCCACTGAGCACGGTTTTGAAAAGAACAAAAGTTATCCGCTTTTTATTTTTTTGCACGGCTACACTAATGCTTTGGAAGGCGATGTTTGCATCAATTATGCTGGTGCAGAGTTTTTTGCCACAGAAAAATATCAAAACAGTGTTGGTGGAGCTTATATTTTAGTGCCGCTTGCCAACGAAAGTCGTGATAATGAAGGTGAAGTTATTAATTCCTGGGGGCCGGAGTATCAAGAGCCTCTTTACAATTTAATTTGTGAGTTTATTCAGGCTCATACAAAAACTAATGGTGGCGTAAGTAAAAAAATGCTTTGGGGCAATTCTGCCGGTGCCGCTATGACCTATTTGATGGGTGCAAAATATCCTGAGTTTTTTGATATTCTTATTCCGGTTGGGTCGGATGATTTACCAGAAGATTCTGTAATAGACAGTTGGGATAGAAATGATGTTCATTTGTTTTTGGCAATGGGCAAACGAGATGAGTTCAACGATTATCAGGGAAAGATTGTTCCACGGCTTTCGCGCTTACAAAAAATGAAGCATTGTTTTATTTTTACGCCAGACTGGGTTTACAACGGCGACAAAGGCATTGCTTCTATAAACTTTGGGGTGGAAATGGGGCAGCATTGTCTTGTAAATCCTATGCACTGCAACCTTTTATTTGACGACGGAACACCAATGGATGAGCGACTTCCTCGTGGCCTTACCGACTGGCTAAGTTATGCATTAACAGATCATCCTTATTTGGAAACAACGCCTGTGCTGGAAACAGAACGCCTGATTCTTCGCCCACTGGTTTTTGATGATTTATTGGCAATTTACAAATGGACTGGAGATGAAAAAACCGCTCACTTTATGCTTTATCCTCAATATAAGAGTGCCGCAGACGGAGTTGATTGGGTGAACTCTCTTTACAAAAATCCTGACGATCTGGAATATGGCTTTGTATGGAAAGAAACTGGCGAACTCATTGGAAGCGGTGGCGTATATCATTCACATCATCCAGCAGGAGAACCTTGGAGCATTGGATACAATATTCGCAGCGATATGTGGGGTAAGGGAATTACTACGGAAGCCATAAAAAAAATCATTGAGTACGGTCGTTCTTCAAGAGGCATTTCGGAAATTGCAGGCACTTTTGCAGTGGAAAACACAGGTAGCCAGCGAGTTATGGAAAAACTTGGTATGACCTTTTTGGAAGATACTGAATATACTAAGTTCGATGGCAGCGCTTCCTTCAAAGCAAAAACTTATATCAAAAAATATTAGATTTATAAAAAAATCATTGCATATAACATTCAAAATAATAAAAATCAACTGGCCGTTCCCCCAAAAACAAGTTTTTGTGGTCGGGCTGCTCCGGGCTCCGGCTTTCGCCTACGAAAAAAAAGACTTTCGAGAAACTCGATAGTCTTTTTTTTGCGCTCCCGCGCCCCTGCGTATCCCTAACGGGAGGAGGTGTATGAAGATTTTGTATCTGCTGCCAATTTTTCCTCGGTATTTCCAGATAAAGAATCATAATCTGCTCTGCTCAAAACAGTAGAATACAATCCAACGCCCTCACCAGCATGTTTATCAATTCCTGTATACGACAAACTTGCATCCTCATAACGTTTGAATTTATATACAGCATCATTCATCAAAGTTTCATTAAATACATTCAAACTTACAAGAAGATTAAAATCTTTTACAGTGAGTCCTGTTACACGCTTAAACAATTCCGGTTCCAATTCCTGAATAACATCTCGTAAACAATATTCACGGAAATCACTTAAATACATAAAAACAGGAATTCTGGTAGCAAATTTAATCAGCTTTTCCTGAATTTGTTTACGCATAGACTTTATTTCTTTTTCTTCATCAGAAAGTTCTTTTGCTTCAGTTGGAGTAAGTCTTTCTTCTTTTTCAGTTTTTGTCTTTTTGATAGATTCCGATTTATTGATAATTGTTTCAATTTCATTATTCAATGAACGGAAACCAACAATTTTATTTACAGCATCTAATGCTTCTTTATTATTAAGCAGTTTCTTCAAAGTATCATTATCAACATTTACAAGAAGAGCACTTTCCCATCGTTTTGCAAGCATTGTTGCAGTAGTGCCAGACATAGCAATATCAAGAATTTCACCAGCATCAACCTGACGCATACTGGAACCATCATAAGCTAAAACAGGAAGGAACTTTATAAATTCAGCAACTTTATTCTCAGGATTTCCACCATCCGCATTAAGGTTTCTTGCATAATCAGAAATCTGTTTTAAGGCACGATTCAACGCAAAGTCAAAGACATAACATTCCTGTTTTACAATAATAGATTTGCTGTTGTCACCCTCCGAGTGAACTTCCCAAGGAGATTGAACTCGGAATGCCGACTGGAAATAAGTTTCCGGACTTTTCAAATTGCGAAGCATAAAAATGCCAGTCCAAGGTTTTACAGTAACACCAGTAGTAAGTTTTCCACAACTTAAAGTAATTGTTTTTGATTCCAAGGGATTTTCCATAGAATCTAATACAGGTTCCAAAGCCTTTACACCAATGCCAGCTTTTGTTCCCGCACAAACATTAATCTTATAATCGTGATAAAAAACATTCTGCTTTTGCCCAAGCAGATTTGCCATTGCATAACAGCTGGCAACATTTGGTAAAAACCACAAAGTATGAGAAAGAACATTTAATAAACGAGTATCACTAAAAGGCATTGGAGGTTTTTCAGCTCCAAGCTTAAGTTCATCAACAGTAGTTTCTAAATAAGAACCGCGAATTAAATCCAACCATTTTTGAACATAGTTTTCATGAACAAAAACTGCATCCTCCTCTTTTCCTTTAGCAGCAAAAAATTCATTCAAATCAAATTCATCATATTCGCCGCCTTGGGCAACACTTTGAATGGAATCAGGAATCTTATAAGTAAGCATTACCATGCGAGGAAGTGCTGCATATGGATTTTCACCATTAATATTATCCCAATTCTCTTTTGCTTCCTGTTCATCACTGTAAGTCCAACTGAAAATCTGCTCTTCAATAAACTCACCATTAGAAAGAGCACGGAAAGGAGTTCCACTTAAATAAAGATAATGTTTTGTAGAAATAGGAAGCCAGGTTTCATCAATAGCATTTGCAGCATTATTTGCTTTATCAGATTCAGACATTTCATCATCATAAATGTGCTCTTCATCCTCATTTTCAAAAAGCTTCTTTGCACTGTCTCGCCAGGCACCAAAATGATACTCATCAAAAATAACTAAATCCCAGTCTGTAGTATGAACCCATTCATTTTTAGCTTTAATACCACCGTTTTCGTTTGTACCCAAAAAATCCTGAAAACTACCAAAACAAACAATAGGCCGCGCTTTATCTGCCGCCTCATACTGCTCATTAATATTAGGTTCACCAGAATATTCCGGTCTGCAAATAAACTGCCAGCCTTCAAAATCTAAATGATGAAGCAAATCGTCTTTCCATGCCGACTGTACAGCAGGTTTAAAAGTTAAAATTAAAACCTTGGAAAATCCCATCTTTTTAGCAAGCTGATAAGAAGTAAAAGTCTTACCAAAACGCATTTTTGCATTCCACAAAAATTTTGCCGCTTTATTTGGCTGCTCTTTTTTTGCAGATTCAAAATACAACGAAGTTTTTTCTACAGCCCGCATTTGTTCCGGACGCATAGAAAAAGTTTGGGTTCTGTTTTCAACATTTTCAGTATGATTTCTAACCGCAACAATTGCAGCCTGGACATCATCTACAGAACATTTGAACCATTCAGTTTTTTTATCATCACGGTCTTTTATAGCTTTAAAACCTTTTTTCTCCAGAACCCTATGCACATCATGGTCCAAAAACGAACCGCCATCACAGTACATAGCAGAATCCACAAGTTCAACTTTATATGGTTCCGCAGTTCCAGGCCGCAAAGTAGGATAATGTTCATGCATACGTTCTTCAACAGTTCGAGTTGTGTATCCCACCTTTAGCATTCCAGGATAAGTCGGATCCGAATAAGCATAAATAATAGGTTTAGATTCAGGACGCTGAGGAAAAAAATCATTAGTTTTATTAGCCATAAAAACTCCTGCTACATCAGTAACAGAAGATTCAACAACTAATTATCTGTTGCTAATGCAGCTTTATCATCTTTTTTAAGTCTTTTTTCAACTTTTTTTATATCTTCTGCAGGAGGAAGCTGTTCTGGAACAATTCCACGACTAACAAGCATTTCTCTTACAGCTTTATTATTTTCAACATGTTCATTCTCAATTGGCTGCTGACCATATAAATCTTTAGACTGAACATTAACAGAAGTCATTTCGGCCGCCAGTTTTTTTGCAGTAATACTTACAGTTGGAAGAAAATCAGCAACAGCACGATTTTCAGGAGCACCATATTTTCGTTTCAAAAGCGCAGTATCAAGATGAAATAAAGCTTTGTCTCCTTTGGAACGGATAACGGCAAAACCTTTACTATCAACACCATGTTCATACAAAACTCCAGAAAGAACTTTTTCCGTCTGAGCAAGTTCATTTCGCGCCTGAACCCGTTCCGATTCCAAAATACGCTTTTCTACAAGTTCCGCCCGTCGAGTCTGAATTGCAAAATAATTTTGTGCAAAAGCAATTTCCGGTTTTCGTGAGTCACCATTTTGAGCAATCAAATAACAGGCATAACGAGTTAAAAGGTAATCGTCGATTTCTCGAATTGATCCAGACCCTAATTCGACCATTTTACTGGCGCCGGTAAAATGATGTCCTACATCCTGCCCAGCCTGCTCACATGCAACTTTTGCTTTTTCAATAGATACACTAAAAGTCTGCCACTTAGCATACCCCAGTAACCGCTGCAATTCCCGTGCACTCCAGCATTCAACACCCTGAAAGTCACAAACAATACATTCAAACTGTGTAAATAAATTCTGAATTTCTTCTGTTTTCATCTCATTTCCTCCATTTATAAGTATAGTAAAAATATCATTTAAATACTATACATAAATAGAGAAAATTATTTATTTTTCTCCTTTTGGCGCTTAACGGGTGTTCCGCAGCTCGGTAACCCTCGGCCTCCTCAGGAAACTACGTTTCCTTCCGGGGGCTGCCTTCGGCACTGCTCCATACCCTGCGCTTTAAATTATTATTCCATTGGTCTAATCATTGATTCTATAAAATCAATTTCTTCTTGAGATAAATTATATTTTTCGTAAAGTTCAGCGTCGGTCCATGGTTTTGAAAAGTCTTGGAGAGGGACGAATTGGTAAACACCTCTTGGACCATTTTGGGTTTTCTTTTTAATACTTACCAAGTATCTAAAGAATCTGGTTTTGATATAGGAAATTATATTTTCACATTCTACTTTTGAAAAATTATGTCGTTCTGGATCATAACCAATTACAAGATATGTTTGTGAACAAACACTATTTGGTTCTCCATAGAAAGGTTTTCCCAAAATTATGTCATCATTACCAGAACCACCAGCAGCAGGAATATAAACCTTTGATAAAGTTGCAGATTTTAAATTTTTAGATATATCAGTTTTTCTTACCCATCCATATTCTTTCTTATGAATATTCGAATTCAAATAATATTTTATTGAATATTCATTATCTGCCTCTTCTTTATATCCAGTCCAACTCGAGGTTAATGTTAATTTATTTGTGAAAAAATCTTTAGGACTAATTAATGATGAAAAATTTGTTTTTTCATTAATTAAATATTCACCTTCAACTTTTTGTATTTTTTCTATAATGCTCAATGCATTTATATCTCGAATTACAATTCCAGCTTTCTTTGAATCTAAATAATCAAAATTCTTATCAATATTTTTTCCATTATGTAAGAAATAATTACATTTTCCTTCATAATTTTTATTTCGGAGAAAATAGCTAACACCACCTTTAATTTCTACACCAGGAAATACTTCACCTGCATCTAAATAATCATGCACAACCTCAATTTTCTTATCAGTTAGCATCTCATCAATCCAATCATCAGATATACCTTCCGTAGAGCGTGTCATCCATCTGCTTGGTGTAATCATTATTAAATAAGATGGATTCAATTTCTTTGCTTGGGAAATAAACATATGATATATGGCTTTTGCTTTAGAACTATTTCCACCTTCATTTCCAACATTTAACTGATACGGCGGATTCCCAATAATCACATCAAATTTCATATTTTCTAATTCTCCCGGCATTAAATTATGAATAAACTGATATGCATGCTTCTCTTCTTTGTCTGTAAACTGTTCCTTAAATGACTGTTCGCCAATTCCACAATGCAGACACTTGCCGCCAACAAAAAGATGTTTTCCTTCTTCAAAAAAGATATTCCCCTGCAAAGTATCAAACTTGGTTACGGAATATTTATTATCAGCGTATTTACAGCAATAAACACTTCGGCGGCTTAACAAACTTGTAAGTTCTGTAATTG
>JAKSTL010000072.1 GCA_024402595.1 Treponema sp.
ACCCTTTTTCTAATGGCGGTTCACTGCCGCCTGAACAATCAGTGAATAATGAAACTTCTGAAGAAAAAAGGCCGGCACCAGTTCTGGATGAACGTTTAAAAATTAACATACCTTCTCTACAAACAGATTCAGAAACTGGTGAATTTTCTATACCTATGGCAGTTCCAGTTTCATCAACAGGCTATACTTTAAATCCTGATGATGAAGATGATGGATGGACAAATACTGATGAACCGCCAGAAGAAACTTACTATCCATCAGATGAAGTTTTTCAAAACTATGATGACTCAGCTTTTGCTGAACCAATGGCACAATCGGCACCAATTGCAGCTCCTCAAGTATCAGATTTTTTTACAACCGCTGACGGGCGCAAGATTTCCGTTGCTCAGTTACGAGGAAATGTAAAAGTTGCGTTGGAAAATACAGACAGTTTTGCCTCATCAACTTTAGACAAGACTGGTGCATGGAAAATAAATCAAAAAAGTGTAGAAACTACAGTTTCGAATCAATATGACAAAGAAATCATAACTAAGAAGATTCCTGTTATTGCAAAAGAAATTTCAAATATCTGCGGAACAACTATGGAATTTATTGTTAATTATCAGGAACCAACTACCGAAAACAAGGCACAGACAAAAAGGGACATACCTCCTCAAGTGAATATGGTAATCAATGCCTTTAAAGGTACTTTAGTAAATGGCTAAAAATAAGGAGACATTATGAATCCATTTGAATTATTAAAAAATACACAGGCTCTTAAAGAACAGAGTGCAAAACTTCAGTCTGAACTTGAAAATCTTACAGCAGAAGGTTCTTCTGGCGGAAGAATGGTAACTGTAAAAGTTAATGGCAAATTTGAAATGAAAGAAATCAAATTAGATCCTATCTGTGTTGATAATCGTGATGTAAAAATGCTTGAAGATTTGATCGTTGCAGCACATAACAACGCAATGGAAAATATCCAGGAACAGATTAAAGCAAAATCATCATCATTGCTTGGTGGTATGGATTTAAGTCAGTTTGGTCTTTAAGATTTATTAAATAGTGGTGGGAAAATGAACGCATTTGATGAATTAGCAGGAGATTTTTCAAAACTTCCTGGAATTGGTAAAAAAAGTGCAATAAGAATGGTAAACTGGCTCTTAAAACAAGATTCAGCTTACGTAAAACGATTTGCACAGAACATGAATGAACTTCACGATAAAATAAAACCTTGTTCAATCTGCGGAAACTGGACTGAAAAAGATCCTTGTCCTATTTGTTCAGATCCATTAAGAGTTGCCAATCAATTATGCGTTGTTGAACAGCCTCAGGATGTATCTACAATCGAAGCCTACGGTGAATACAAAGGAATGTATCAGGTTCTAGGTGGGCTTATTAAACCTCTGGAAGGGGTTGGCCCATCGCAACTTGCTATTCCTCAGTTATTAAAAAGAATTAAAGAAGGACAGATTACAGAAGTAATCATAGCTACAAATCCTACTGTCGAAGGAGACACTACAGCTCTTTATTTGAATAAGGCAATTTCAGAATTAAATCTCCCTTCATTACCAAAAGTTACCCGTCTTGCCACAGGAATCCCTGTTGGTGGCGACCTGGAATACATTGATAAAAGAACGTTGAGTTTGAGTTTTAGAGGGCGAAGCGAAATTTAGAAAAGAGGTCTGTCCCTGTTTGTTAGGGGTGCGTTATAGAAATGAGGTCTGTCCCCTTTTGCATCCTATTTTACGCATCTGTTCGTCTGATTTACCTCCGGCAAACCAGAACTAATTAACATCCCGTTAAACAAAAAAAAGCGCCGCATTCTGCGACGCTTTTTTTTACTTTAACTTGCTAATTTATAGACTAGCGGAGCAAAGAAAGTACATTCTGTGAGCTCTGGTTTGCCTGAGCCAACATAGCTGTACCAGCCTGAGAAAGAACTGAATCTTTTGTGAATTCAACCATTTCAGCAGCCATATCTGTATCACGGATACGAGATTCAGAAGCCTGGAGGTTTTCAGCACCAATATCAAGACCTTTGATTGTCATGTCTAAGCGGTTCTGGTAAGCACCAAGGTCAGCACGCTGTTTGTTGATCTTTTTAAGAGCTTCATCCAAAGTTCCAATAGCGCGGTTAGCTTCTTCTGGAGTCTGGAGAGTCATAATAGATTCATCACCAACATTGCGAAGTCCAAGAGCTGCAGCTGACATTGTACCAATGTAAACCTGAGTTCTCTGATCCATGTTAGCACCAATGTGGAACCACATAGAACCTGTAACTACGTTTTCACCAGTTGGGCGAGCGAAACGTCCTGTCAACATGTTCATACCGTTGAACTGAGCAGCTGATGCAATGCGATCAACTTCAGCGATTAATGAAGAAACTTCAACCTGAATCTGCATACGGTCTTCAGAAGAATAGATACCGTTTGAAGACTGTACAGCCAATTCACGGATTCTCTGAACGATGTCAGTTGTTTCCTGCAAATAACCTTCAGTTGTCTGGATGAAAGAAATACCATTTTCTGCGTTTGTAGAAGCCTGGTTCAAACCGCGGATCTGTGAACGCATTTTTTCTGAAACAGCAAGTCCAGAAGCATCATCACCAGCACGATTAATTCTCATACCTGATGAAAGTTTTTCCATTGATTTCTGCTGATTGAGATCCTGGATTCCCTGGGAACGCTGAGCGAACATAGCACTCATATTGTGATTGATAACCATAATAATCTCCTTATTCTTTTGGTTAGTTAGGGTTCTCACCACCCTTATACTTAATTTTCGGAAATCATTAAAATTTGTTTAGCAATTTTTTTAATTTTCTTCACTTTTTTATTAATTTTCATGATTTTAATTACTATAATTGAATTATGGATTATTTAATAATTGGAATTACAACATGTATCATAATTGCGCTTTTAATCTGGTTTTATAAGGCTTATATAACCTCTGGAGAAAAACAATCTAAATCAAAAGCTGTACAGCCAGTAAAATGTCCTATCTGTTCATCAAATCTTTTTATTGGCGAAAATCTCATTTCTAAAGTCTATCGCCCAATGAATGTACCTGATCAATTAATGGTTATAATGGGTTGTCCCCATTGTTTTCCTCGCTGCGAACCAGGTGTAAAAAGGATTTGCCCTGTTTGCCATAAACCCGTAGAACAAGACCAAAGCCTAACTGCCAGACTTTTCAATAAATCCATCGGAAAAAAACACGTCCACGTAATTGGTTGCTCAAATTGCCACAAACCAAGAGCCAACTAACAAATTGGGAAAATAATTGAGAAATAAATGGGGACAGACCCTATTTATTTCTCTTACTAGGATCTTTCAATAACCTGCCTAGTCACCCCAGTAAGTCTTGATAACTGACTTATAGGAATACCTTTGCTTTTTAAAACTTTAATTTTTTGAAGTTTTTGGTCCACAGGTATGCTAATTAACTCATAAGTCTCTTCCAACCCAAAAAGTTTCTTTATATATTTCATACAAAAATAATCATTAAATATAAATCTATTCTCATATTCCATACAAACATCTGTATTTTTCCTATGAACAAAATCAAGAAATTGTTTTTTGCCATCAAAAATCTCAAATAGTCTTTTTCTATCGATAAATCTATTACAATTTTCTTTTACTGTCTGAGTATAACTGCTCCATTTATACTCATGTAATTCGATATTATTAACTTTAAGCGGATTTTGAAGTATATATCTTGCTACAGTCTTAAAATAACGATCATTTTCTACAGGTTCGCTCTTGTAACGCCCTTGGAATAAATGACCACAGCGTCCATATTTTCGATTAAAATACATTGCATAGGAAGTAGCTAACTTTTGAATCAACTTACTCATAGTTAAATTTGCATTTCCAATCAAAATATGAACATGATTATCCATAAGGCAATACGAGAAAACAGCAATGCCCATTTCTTTTACATAAAATTCTAATTTTCGTATAAAGAAATACCGATCTCTGTCATCATAAAAAATTTCCTGTTTATTATTTCCCCGCAGGATAACATGATAAATTTGAGATTCACAATATAATCTAGGTTTTCTGCTCATATCAATAAAAAACTCCTTATATATATATTGGTCATCGATGTTGCATTTTCGGAATAAAATTGCGAAAAAAAATAAAAAAAAAATTAGGTCTGTCCCCAATTGCAGTAAAAATAATTATTTTAATGCAATTGGGGACAGACCTGTCTTACTATATTCCCACATCCCCATTTTTAATATAAAATACCAATATGAATATTATTGTTGTAGGTAATGGTGGTCGTGAGCACACCATTTGCTGGAAATTAGCTCAAAGCTCAGCAGTCGATAAAGTAATTGCTGTCCCTGGTAACGGTGGTACAGCCAACGAATCAAAATGTGTAAACATTGACCCAAAATCTTGTGATTACATCACAGATGGAGAAAATCCATATGTAGCAATTGCTAAACACGAGAACTGTCGTATGGCAGTAATTGGTCCAGAAGATCCTTTAGCAGATGGATTAGCTGATGAATTTTGGAAAGCAAACATTCCTTGTATTGGTCCAAAAAAAGCCGGAGCTCAGCTTGAAGCCAGCAAAGATTTATCTAAATCTTTCATGAAAAAATACGGTGTTGCTTGCGCTGGAAGCGAAACTTTTGTCAGCAAAGAACCTGCCGTTGAATATATTAAAAAACATGGCGCTCCAATAGTAATCAAAGCTGATGGTCTTGCAGCAGGAAAAGGTGTTGTTGTTGCTGCTACAGTAGAAGAAGCTCTTGCTGCCGTTGATGATATGATGAATGGTGGCAAAGTTGGTAATGCTGGAAAAAAATTAGTTATTGAAGACTATCTTGAAGGTGTTGAAATTTCTGTTCTTGCAGCTGTTTCTGTAACACCTGAATATGCCGTTAGCGGTAATGCCACAATTATTCCTTTCTTGCCAGCACGCGACCACAAACGCCTTATGGACGGTGCAAAAGGTCCTAACACAGGTGGAATGGGAGCTGTTTGTCCTCTTGATGATGTTACAGATGAAATGATGGCTCAGTTTGATAAAGATATTCTTCAGCCAACATTAAATGGTCTTATCAAAGAAAAATTTGATTACCGTGGTTTTATTTTCTTTGGTGTAATGCTCACTTCAAAAGGTCCAAAATTACTTGAATACAATGTAAGACTTGGCGATCCTGAAACTCAGGCTGTTCTTCCATTGATGGATTTTGATTTTACAGCAATGTGTACATCAATCTTAAATGGAACATTAAAAGACTTCAGTTTTGACTGGAAACCAGGATATCAAGTTGCCCCTGTTGTTGTTAGTGGCGGATATCCTGCTACATATAAAAAAGGATGCGAAATCACCATAAATGAAGAAATTTTAAAGACTAGTACTGCAAAAATCTTCATTGCAGGTGCAGTTAGCGGAAGAAGAGGTCAAGGTGATCTTCTTACAAGTGGTGGTCGTGTTCTTGCTTGTTCTGCTTATGGAAATTCATTCAAAGATGCATGGGAAAAAGCATATCTTGGAATTACTTCTGTAAAATTTGAAAATGCTTTCTACAGAAAAGATATCGGACTTCCTGGTGCAGCAGAATCAGGAAAACTCTAGAAATCTACTATTACATAATTTATTAATAAGGCGATGCCAAACAAGTTTAATATTCTGGCATCGCCTTTTTTTTAGGAGTACACAATGAGAAATAATCGTTTTGTAAAAATCGCACTCTTTATATTCATTTTAGGTCTGTCCCCTTTTTTCAATTTACTCTCTGCACAATCAGGCAGTAATTTAATGATTGCAGAAGATGATGCATTTCTCCTCCAGAGTACTCCAATTTACGAAGGAATTGATGAATTCGAAGCAAAGCTTAATAAAATTCGCACAGAACAAAATCGAGAACCTTTAGGATTGGTTCTTTGCGGTGGATCTGCTAGAGCTTTTGCCCACATTGGCGCATTAAAAGCCATGGAAGAAAACGAGATTACACCTGATTTCATCGTAGCTAACTCAATGGGGGCAATTATCGGTATGTTCTATTCATATGGATTTTCTCCCGACAAAATTGAAGAAATCATTTCCAATATAAATTTAACACAATATTTTGAACCAGTAATTCCTATTCATGGTGGAGTTCTCTCCGTAAGAAAATTTCGTGCCTTAGTAAATGATTTGCTTGGTAAAGAACATACAGATTTAAATGAATGTCCTATTCCAATCGTAATTTTGACTGAAGATTTATATACAAAAAGACAGATTTGGCATGCTAGCGGTGATTTTGCAAACATAATGACTGCCGCATTCGCTATGTCAGCAATTATGGAGCCAACAAAATACAATCTGAAAGAAAATGGGGACAGACCTGTTTTATTAATTGACAGCGGAGCTATAGATATAGCAGGGCTCTCCATTGCAGAACATTTTTCTCCAAATATTATTATATCCACAGCATTCTATGATGCCGAATTAAATTACAATAACATGATTGTTGTATTAAACCGCACAATGTCTATTGGAAAAGAAAGACAGGCGGCAGAAGATATCAAAAAATTCAAACCAGTCATTATTAGAAATGATGTCGAACACTTTTCTTTCATGGCATTTGATAAAGCCAAAGAACTATCTGATATCGGTTATACATCAGCAATGGAAGTAATTTCAGAAATTAAGGTCTGTCCCCATTTATACAATCCTCTAACAGAACGTAGACAATATACAGATTCCTTAGCAGACGCAACAATTCATCATGTTCATACAAACGAAACCTTAAAACAGGATGAAAATTATTTTGGAATTAAAATTTGGCCGGTTTTCCCAGCTGTTGATTATCCTGACTATTCTCTCTACAACTATACAGGTATTTCTGCTTTTATATTTGAAGATGCCTCATCATTTTATGCAAAGTTCGGAGCTACAATACCATTTAATTACAATCGTTTCTGCGCAGAAGGTTTAATAAGATACAATCCTTCTTCGTTCTTCGATGCTTCAATTTTTGCATCTTATAGTTTTAGTTACGAAAAATGTACCCCAGTTCACTTTTTTGGTGCTGCTACCGCCAAAATTCGTCCAGATTTCTTCCCTTACGCAATGAAGTCAATTCTTACTACTTTTGAATACTCAGGAGATTATAAATTAACTCCAGATGAAATCTTGTTCAAAACAGGACTTGATGTCGAACAGGGAAATGATATTAACGGATACATTGCATTTAAGCCATATTATTTTATTTCAGGGACAGACCTCAAATCTCTCTCAAACGGAATTGGAGCATCAGTTTTATCATCTGTAAATTCTTCTATTTTTGCAAAGAAAACTCCTAAAGTATCATTTGGTATCGCAGATAATGCTTCTGTTCGTTATGCTGTCAACAATTTTAATAAATCTGAAAATGCAGAAACCAGACTTTATAGTTCTGATTTTTATAGAGCAGAAAAACCTGAAAATCCAAATGATTTAGTTTTCTCAAACAAAACAGAATTATTCTTTGTAAACCTTGATCCAGGCATTACAGCAGCAGAATTATTAATTTTGCAGCAATATAAAATCGGTGCATTTTATGATTTAGCCTATAACGGAACTTATAATCAGTGCGCCGGAGGATTCGCAAGAGCTCAAATATCACTCATTGGACTCTGCAACTTCATTTTTGAAGGCGGTTGTGGCTGGAACATAACTGAAGACTGCTTCTTTGGTTATTTTGAAATGAAAAATAGAATCTAAACCATAAAAAGGGGACAGACCTTAAATACTATGAAAAAAACAATTCAACTATCATCAATTTTGCTTACATCTTTGCTCGGATTTTTTTCATTAGAATCCTGCAGCTCCATCCCAAAAAGCTATAAATACTTTCTGGAACAAGAAGGCGCCCCTATTTCACTTGAGGTCTGTCCCCAAATAAACAATATCAATGGAGATTTCCCCGATACAATTTACATAAAAACTCAAACTCAAACTTTTTCTTTTGACTATGAGTATCTTTTGTTCAACGGAAGAATTTTTTATAAACAAAGAGGAACTGATAAAACAGCCTGGGAACCATTTTTAGAAACTGGACTCCCTTTTTCAAAGAAAAATAAGTTTCCTACAGTAGAAACAGTAACCGAAATTGCAGCCGATGCGGATGTTCTTTATTGTTTTTCTGATGAAGGAAAATTATATCGCTGCTATACAAAAAAGATTACCAGCTATACCCCATTTGAATGGGTTGAATACTTCGGCTGGCCTTTTAAAGTTCAATTAAATCAAACAGAAATATTAAGAAACAAAAAAGCATGGGCAGTTGGTTCCAGTCGTCTTGATGTTGAATACTACGAAGACATTTATGGAAATCAACACAATTACGGACCTTTAGGAGTAGAATCAATTCCATTCCTTTGTGAAGATGGAAAAACAATCCATTATTCTGATCCGGCCTGTCCTTCCGATTTTAGTCACTCATTCAGAACTCCTGATAACGTAATTCTTGAAAACTTTTCCGAAAGTGCCTCAACTTTTTTTGCAATTGCAAGCGACGGAACTTTATTTACACGCCTTGTCGATTACAACACAGTCGGCTCCGATCCAATGTTATATGATTATTCTTATGAAGAAGTTCATTCAGATCTCCCTGGGTCCAATAAAAAATCAAATACAACAACCTGGGCACTCCCAAATGAAAGCTGGAAAATTCAACCTTCGCTTCCTAATGGGGCAAAAGCAACAAAATATGTAACAATCATTCAAAATGGAAAAGGAAATGATGCAAGAGAATTAAGAATCGCAGCTATTTCTCCACAAGGATTAACCGGATTCTATTATAAATCACTAAATGATACTAACTGGACTTTTAAAGAAGCCCCACTTACTCTTTCTGACGACTGTTTTATAACCAAATCTGATATAAAAACAGAAAGCAACTTCCAGAAATATGCAGGCGGCCTTTGGATAAATGGAAATCAGGTGCCAGATATTACCTGTAAAGTCGATAACTTTCATTTTAGCGAAGGTCCTTTTACTTTGAATATCAACAACCAGATTGATATTCAGTTCTATTATTCAGAAATCTGGACATTATTCATGAGATTAAATCCAGGTCTAGAAGAAGAACCTATCAGATATTTTGGAACAGCTGTTTTTGATGAAGAGAAAATTTCAGGTCTGTCCCCTTTTGCTGCAGAAATCTTCAAAGGCCGAAATAAAGTGATTCATGATTTTTATATCGAAGCATTTGACACATATCTGCTGATTTCTCTAACTACTAAGAAAAATACTTATGAATTTTATCTGACAGAAACAGGAAATATTCAGATTAATCCAAAAATTGACATGGCTTCCGCTCAAAAATCAACAAGATTAGAAGAGCGATTATATAATCAGTCAATTTTTTATGATGAAGCAGAAGATTTATATAAAACCGAAATCAAAATCGCAAAAAACAAAAAGAAATTGTCAAAAAATCTCCGTGATCTAATACATACAAAAAAAGGTAAACATCATCCTATCATTAAAGTTATGTCACCAAAAGTTGCAATCATTCTTAAATACAGTGGCGAAATCTGTAACATAAATGAAAATTACTATAAAACAGATTACAAACTTACAAAAAGATATCTGAAAGCTCTTAAAAGCTACGAAGAAATCATAGAAGAAGATCCAAATTACAATCCAGAAGAAATCTTCAAATCATATATTCTGGAAAACTCAAAATTCTCAGACTCACAGGATATTGAATTCCCCGATTCCACAGATTATTTCCCAATGGTAGCCATAAAACAAGAAAAAGGGGACAGACCTCAAATTTTATACGCCCCTAAAAAAGGCAATAAAGGAATCTACAAATACTACACAGGTAAAAAGAAAAAAATTAAACTTAAAAAGATAAAAACTTACTAAAAAAAAGCATCCAGAAAACAAATCTGGATGCTTTTTCTTCTCTAAGATTTATTACTGTACACTAAACAGCAAATCTTCATAACTTGGGAATGGTTTATATTCTTCACCAAGTAAATCTTCAATCTGATCTGCTACAAAACGAACCTGTGTCATAGCAGGAAGAATGTCATTAGCATAAGATTTAGCCGCAGTAAGCAAATCTGTAATTTCTTTTGTTTTTGAATGCTTGCTAACCAACTCGTCGGTTGCTTTTTCAAGATCTGCTGCAAGTTCATTTAATTTTTTAAGCAGTTTTCCTGCAACTGTACAGCAGCCCATGTTTGCCATTTTAGCATTTGTATCAGCCAGCATATTCATATACTTCATACAAGCAGGAATGATATCTTTATTTACCATTTTTACCATTGTATTTACTTCAATATTCAAAACCTGGCAGTATTTTTCAAGTTTGATATCATAGTGGCTCTGCATTTCTTCTGGAGTATAAATCTGCATGCGAGTGAACAAATCAACATTTTTTTTATCAAGGTAATGTTCAATTGCGTCAGGAGTTGTACGGTAGTTTTTAAGTCCACGAGCTTCAGCTTCTTTTACCCAGTCTTCTGCATAACCGTTTCCATTAAAGAGGATTTTCCAGTGTGCAGTAATTTCGCGTTTAATAAGATCCTGTAAATCCTGATCAAAGTTCTTTGAACCTTCAAGTTCATCTGCAAAATCACACAAAGTATTAGCAAGAATTGAGTTCAAAATTGTATTAGGACCACTGATTGAAAGTGATGAACCTACTGAACGGAATTCAAAGCGGTTTCCTGTAAATGCAAATGGAGATGTGCGGTTGCGGTCTGTAGAATCTTTTGGAATGCCTGGCAATACATCAACTCCAATGTTCAATTTAGAACCGGCTTTATTATCGTAAGATTTTCCTTCTTTAATTGATTCAAGAACAGCTTCAAGTTCGTCACCAATATAAATAGACATAATTGCAGGAGGAGCTTCAATAACTCCAAGGCGATTATCGTTTCCTGCTGATGCAACTGAATAACGGAGCAAATCCTGATTATCATCTACGGCTTTAATTACTGCAGTTAAGAACAAAAGGAACTGAGCATTGTCGCGAGGAGTTTTTCCTGGAGCAAACAAGTTTTCCCATTTGTCTGTAGCAATTGACCAGTTGTTGTGTTTACCGCTTCCAGCAACGCCAGCAAAAGGTTTTTCGTGGAGCAAACAGATTAATCCGTGGCGGCGGGCAACCTTTTTCATAATTTCCATTGTCAGCTGGTTCTGGTCAGCAGCAAGGTTTGAAGTTGTAAAGATTGGTGCCATTTCGTGCTGAGCTGGAGCACCTTCGTTGTGTTCAGTTTTTGCATAAATACCAAGCTTCCACAGTTCAGTATTCAAATCTTCCATGTATTCAATTACGCGTGGTTTAATGGCAGCAAAGTACTGGTCATCCATTTCCTGACCTTTTACAGGGCGAGCCCCAAACAAAGTACGGCCGCACATTTTAAGGTCCTTGCGTTTCTGATAAAGCTTTTCATCAACAAGAAAGTATTCCTGTTCAGGTCCCATTGTTGTTGTAACGTGTTTAGCATCGTTTCCAAAAAGTTTAAGGATACGGAGTGACTGTTCATTTAAGCTTTCCATAGAACGAAGAAGTGGAGTTTTTTTATCAAGAGCTTCACCAGTCCATGAACAGAATGCTGTTGGAATACAAAGTGTATGATCTTTTACAAAAGGATAAGAAGTTGGGTCCCAAACTGTGTAACCACGAGCCTCAAAAGTTGAACGTTTACCGCCACTTGGGAAAGAAGATGCATCAGGTTCACCTTTAATCAATTCTTTTCCGCTAAAATTCATAATGATTTTTCCTTCTTCAGCTGGACAAAGGAAAGAATCATGCTTTTCGGCAGTAATACCTGTTAATGGCTGGAACCAATGAGAATAATGAGTTGCCCCTTTTGATATCGCCCATTCTTTCATTGCTTCAGCAATCTGATTAGCAACTTCAAGATTTAGTGGTGTACCATCTTCCATAGTATCCTTTACAGCTTTAAAGGTCTTAGCAGGAAGCATTTCTTTCATTACAGACTGATTAAATACCAGGCTGCCAAAAATTTCAGGCAAGTTGATTTTTGTCATTAGGAACTCCATTGATTTTCAGACCATTATTCGGACACTTTTGTAAAAATTACAAAAGAATGGCGATTTATTATCTGATATAATGCATAATTTTAGTGATTTCACAATACGGGGTCAAGTTTTGTTATTTCTAACATTATTTTCTAATGCTATAAACGGACTTTTAAAGTATAATTAAGCCCATGACTACAAAAAGAAGATTTCCTGCTGTACTATTTTTACTAATTCTCACTACATTTTCTTTTGCTAACGGTAAAAGCGACATAAATGATGATTCTAATAAAACGAGGTCTGTCCCCGTTTTGCAAATTCCCGTCATTCCAACCGAACCCGATCAGCTTAAAATCTTCAAAAAAGCTTATCCAGATGTAATTTTCGAATCAGAATACGATGAATCCCAGGAAGACTGGAAAATCACGCTCACTGTGCCAAACGGGGACAGACCTCGAATTGCAGTTCTATACTGGTCCAACGGAAGCCTGATTCCAATAGAAGAACTTCCAAACAAAGCCCAGTATTGGACCCTTTTATATCACTACGATTTTAACAGTCCTTTAGCAGATCCAGCCGACTTTACAGAAGAACAGATTGCCGCAATGAAGAAATTCGGCTCAAATGAAAGCCGCAAAAACGGAGCTGGAACACCAATGTTCTTTTTTGACATAATTTATGACAGCCAAACCCGGGCCGCACTTGAAAAACACATTGTAAAAACCACTTTTTTAGGTAAATCAATAAATATTCACGAAAGAATTAAAGCCCCGCTCAAAAAAGTTGAAAAACAGATTCTTGAACTTTCACGATCAGATGAAGAAATCCAAAAATTCATGAACGGTTTATATCATAATGAAGCATATTATTGGAGATTAATTGCTAACACAAACAGAAAGTCCTTCCACAGCCTTGGAATTGCCGTAGATGTACTTCCAAAATCCTACGGAGGAAAACAGGTTTACTGGAGCTGGGCAAAAGATCTTAATCCCGACACCTGGATGCTAACTCCACTTAAAAATCGCTGGATGCCTCCTCAATCAGTTATCGAAATTTTCGAAAAAGAAGGCTTTATTTGGGGCGGAAAATGGACAATATGGGACAACATGCACTTTGAATATCATCCTGAATTGTTATACGCCTTTCTAGAAGAATCTGATAATAAATAAAGCTTGACATTTTTAGTAAATCTGTCAAAATAAACATATTATGAAACCATACATCCACAAAGTAAATTATTATGAAACAGACAAGATGGGCGTAACTCACCACTCAAACTACATCCGCTTTATGGAAGAAGCTCGTGTAGATTTTATGGAACAGATTGGTTACGGTTACGATAGAATGGAAGCAGAAGGCGTTGGTTCCCCTGTTATTGGTATTGAAGCCAACTACAAAAAAACAACAACCTTCCCAGATGAGATTGCCGTAAAAGTTTTTGCAGTTAAAATTTCAGCTTTTAAACTTACAATCGGCTACGAAATGACTTGTAAAGACGAGATTGTATTTACAGGCAGCAGTACACATTGTTTCCTTGATTCAAACGGTCGCCCAGTCGTACTCGAAAAAAACTTCCCTCAGTTCTACCAGGCTCTCGCAGCAACATTACCAGATAATAATTAATTTTTTTTCTAAAAAAATGAGGTCTGTCCCCTTTTTGCACATTTTATGCAAACGGGGACAGACCTCGTTTCACAAAATGGGGACAGACCTCGTTTCTCCCCAATAAGAAAAGGCCCTGCAAAACAGCGAGGCCTTTATCTCATACAAGCTTTACTTATTTATTTTTAGCCTGTTTTACGAAAGTCTGAATACCTTCAATTACCAAGATAACAGCAAGTACAGTCATTGCAGTAGCAAATAACAACTGGAACCAGTTACCCCAGAACATAGCACCTTCAACACCTTTAATCATAGCACCAAGTTTCTGAACAATAGTGATAATAAGCTGTGTCAAAGTAGCAGCTAACATGAAGATCATAGGAATAATGAACATTTTGTTGTTCTTTCCAACCTGACCAAGCCA
>JAKSTL010000073.1 GCA_024402595.1 Treponema sp.
CAGCATTGTCGATTGTTTCTGCTGCTTTAGTTGTTGAGGCCTTTGTTTTGGCCATTAAAGTGTTTATAAAATTCATATATAAAAATCTCCTCTGCTAGTTACTGCAAAAGTGTTTCGAACCACTTCTACAGTAACTTTTCTGTTTTAAGACTTATGCAGTCTTAGCCAGTTTTCCCAGCTGTTTGTTTGCTTGACTTTTCATTTCTGCTTTCAAAAGGTTAGCATTAAGAGAATATTCAGGTCTAAGTGAATAATTCTTAACTTCACCATGTGCAATGTCTACAGAAACTTTAATAGTTCCGAACTTGATTCTAAGGTTCTGGATGTCATTAATAATCCGGTTAGCGAATTCTGGTTTAATGGCATGAACCTTTTCCTGGCTGACCTGCTGGCCGCCAAGAACCATATCAGAAGATTTTGAAAACCTTGCTGAAACAATCTTTTCGTTGTGAACCGAAAAGTCAACCGTCACATTTCCATCAGAAGGGCAATTAAATGCCATGGTTGAAATACCATTTACTACGTGTACCATTTCTAACATGCTTCAGCCTCCTGTTTCATTCTTGAAATTGAAGGTGATTTACCGTCAGAACGATGAGCCTGAATGTAAGCTGCAAGGTCATCGCGGTAAACAAAAGTATGTCCGTTCATACGGGTACGTGGTAACTCTCTGTCAGAGATATGCGAATCTAGCTGAGCAAAAGAGATCTTTAGAATTTCTTTGACCTGTTTTCGAGTCAAAAGAGTTTCGTTTGGAAATTCTACGATTTCCAGTAAAGCATTTGCGCTTTTCAATTTGAATCCTCGTGATTAGTGCCATCACTCATAAGTAGAACATTGGCCTTTGGAAAGACCGTTGTAAGCAATAAGGATATCAAAAAATTTGCACAAAAATTTTTTGAAGCCAACCTGGGCAGGCAGATTCAAAAAAATCTTTTCTTTTTTTTTGTGATTGTTCCTTTTAGCTAGCATAAGGAACAAAATTTACAACACACCTATATAATATATAGTATACATAAAACAAGTCAAGTAAATTCAACACAATTTTGCACAACTAGGCAATAATTTTTATTTATGCCAATTCTTCCTCTAAAACAGGAGTATTCAGCGTTCTTTCTACTACAGAACCAAATAAGGTTTCTGCAGCATTTCCCATTGCCTCAATTGTATCTTTCATTTCCAGATGATCTGAATAATGTTCAAATACAGCTTGAGTTTTATGTCCTGAAACCTGACGAATCATTCTGTCATCATTTACAAGTGTTTTTGTTTCTGTACAGAATCCATGTCTCCAGCAGTGGAATCCAATCTTTTTAGGGTTTGGATAACCACATTCTTCCAAAGCTCTATGAAGATATTTGTTGAATAGCCTCTGACAGACTGGTTTTACAGGATCTTTTCCGAAGAAAATAAATGAATTTTCTTTATCGATAGAATACCTTGGATTGAATTCAACCATATGTAAAAGAGCTTCCCGTAATTCCTTTGAGATAGGGGCAGGTCTTTCTTCTCCATTCTTTGGAGTTTTAAGTCCTAAATGATCATCCCATCCGTGTGAAATCCAGATATAATTTTCGTGAATATCACATACTCGTAAAGCCTGAACTTCATCTGCTCGCATTCCTGTATACATAGCAAGAAGGTTAGCGAGACGTGACATTTCATTTCCCCAGCCAACAGAAAAAACTTTTGAAACAAATTCAGGACGAAGTATTTCCTTTTTCTTGGTCTTTTGTACTGTGACTTTTGGAATATCCTGAAAGTTAGAAAACTGAGTAAGATGCTTCTGATGGGCCCAGTTCATTGCTACAACCATGACATCAACAATATCTTTTACTGTTTTAGAACTAAGCTTTTTAATTCTTTCATCAGAATAGATTGCTGCAATATCATCTGGTGTAATTTCACCTAGAAGCTTACCATTAAGGCGTGGAGCCCAGTATTTTTTTACTCTACCTAAAGCTGTCTCAAAGTAAGTGTAGGATAATTGTTTTCCTAAAACAGCACGTTCTTCTCTGTATGGAGATTTATCGAAATCCCAGAATTCAAGAAGATAATCAACAGCCTGTCTGCTTTCAGGAGAAGCTTTCAGAATACCTGAAACCAGATATTTTCTTTCAATGAGAATATCCACAATGTTTTGAATATCATCATATTCAAAATCAAAAGTCTTAAGATTCTTCATCAGTTGAATTTTATCAACTTCTGTCATCTTAAGTTTTTCTTCTTTGGAATTTATTCTTTCAGGAATTTGGCCTGAAGAATACCATTGCATAGCAAGTTTTCTTGCTTCGTTGTAATTGGGAGTTCCAGTACTTTTGTGATTGGATAATGAACCGTCTTCCAATCGGAACTGGACGTAATAGTTACCGCCCTGGCGACGTGTGTACAAATAATAAGGCTCAGCCATGTAAACCACCTTAAATTACCGTTCGAAAGACTTTCTACCAAGTCTTTCTACCTTTTAATAAGTAGTTCCACGCTGAGCCTATTCAGTGATAAGTCAGAAGTGACCTAATTCCTTATAACATAAAGAATTAGAATTATAGCGGGGGCAGGACTCGAACCTGCGGCCTCCGGGTTATGAGCCCGACGAGCTGCCAACTGCTCTACCCCGCGTCGTATTTCAAACATATTATACGCATTCCCCAAAAAAGTCAAGACAAATATCCCAAAGTTTTCATTTTTTTCTTTTTCCGGGCTAATTTCATCTATAAAAAAAACATCCTTTCCACAAAACTTTCATCTCAACCGCAAAACGGCCTTCCAGGGCTTGCTAACGCGCGGCATCCTCAGTCACTCACCTTCGGTTCGTTCCTTCCGGTTGCAGCCTTCGGCTCCCTTCCACGCCTTCGCAAGACCCTTCAATTTCTCGTTCTTCACTATAAAATGCCAACATAATCAACACCATTCTGTCAATGCGTTCAATACACCAACATATATATCTTCACTTTTCAGATATATTTACCAAGTTAGCCCAATCAGTTTTGCTCCGTTGGTCCATACACCTTTGCTCTGCCAGTGCATTGCTAAAAATCTTTTCTCCTTAACTGCCGCAAAGAAACAATCCAACTTCACTTTGATTCTTCCTTCCATCCTGTTATTTAAATGCATTGTGTAAATAAAAACAGTTTTTAATGCAATCTAAAATAAAAAAACTGCCACTACTCAAAACCTTGCGCTCAAACATCTTTATCGCTTTTTTTAATACATTGGGATATAAAAACAGTTTTTACAGGCAAACTACAAACAAAAAACTCCCACTCAGAAAGCCTCTGCCCACAACATTCACTAGTTCTCTAGACACAGACTACTGCAAAAAAACTATTCAACAGCCCTCAGAGCCTTGCTGCCAGATTCTTCCTTCCATCTCGTTATTCAAATGCATTGTGTAAATAAAAACAGTTTTTAAGCGCAAACTAAAATAAAAAAAACTGCCACTATTCAAAACCTTGCACTCAAACATCTTTCTCGTATTTTTTTTAATGCATTGGGATATTAAAAACAGTTTTTACAAGCAAACTACAAACAAAAAACTCCCACTCAGAAAGCCTCTGCCCACACCGTTCGATAACTCGCTAGACACATACCACTGCAAAAAAACTATTTAACAGCCTTCAGAGCCTTTCTGTCATCCGTCTTCTTCCTTCGCGTTTTTTTCTGCATTGGGATATAAAAACAGTTTTTAAGCGCAAACTAAAATAAAAAAAGATGCCGCTACTCAAAAATGTGCGCTCAAACATCTTTATCGCTTTTTTTAATACATTGGGATATTAAAAACAGTTTTTACAGGCAAACTACAAACAAAAAAACTACCAGTCAGAAGCCGTCTGCCAGAACCGCTCACTAGTTCGCTAGACACTGAGCACTGCAAAAAAACTATTTAACAGCCTTCAGAGCCTTTCTGTCATCCGTCTTCTTCCTTCGCGTTTTTTTCTGCATTAGGATATAAAAAGTGTTTTTACAGGCAAACTACAAACAAAATCAATTCTCAACTCTCAATTATTAATTCTTAATTCCCCATTCCTAATTCCGCATTATCCATTATCCATTATTTCATTTCACAAAAAACTCCCACTCAGACAGCCTCTGCCCACACCGTTCGATAACTCGCTAGACGCTGAGCACTGCAAAGAAACTATATAACAGCACTCAGAGCCTTTCTGTCAGCCGCCTTCTTCCTTTGCGTTTTTTTTCTGCATTGGGATATAAAAAACAGTTTTTACAGACAAACTACAAACAAAATCAATTCTCAACTCTCAATTCTCAATTCCTAATTCTTAATTCATAATTCATAATTCCGCATTCCTAATTCCGCATTCCTAATTCCGCATTCCGCATTATCCTCAACGCTCATTCAGTTTCTTCAAATGATGCTTTATAACCGCAAACTCATCCTTGTAGTGCCCGCTTTTCATAGTAGGGAATCGCTTCATAAAACTTTCCACCGTCTTTCGATGAGCAAACAACTTCTCAAACCGTTCCACAATCTTTTCATTAATCTTACTATTTTCCAAAACACCCCGTTCCTTCACCGAATTAATCATTTCCACAATCGAATCAGAACGGAACCATTCTTCATGTCCGTAATGATCCTTCAAAGTCTCACCAAAAGTCTTGATTTTAGCCATAGTAATGTTAAAGTCAACCAACCGTTTAATAGTAAAAGCCGCATCCATCGTCAGCACCACCGCAATCACATCAGAAGAAACCGTAATAACAAAAGAAGGGAAAAGTTCAATAAATTGCAGAATATATGGAATTACAAAATGCACCGAAACCAATCCCATCACCCCAAAAAGCACCGAGTTCAAAAGACAGATTCTTCCATTCAAATTAAATCTGTAGTGCGAATAATCCCACCACAGCGTATGAAACATTTTTTCCAAAATCCAGCTAATAAAATATTCCACCAGAGTACACAAAATCATAGAAGTAAAAAACAAAGGCACCCAGCTTTTCAAAATAACAGGAGGAAGCAGTAAAATCGAACACCCGCCAAACCCATAAATAGGGCAGAGTGGACCATGCAAAAATCCTCGGTTTATAAACTTATGTTCAAAAAACACACCAACATAAAAAACCTCAGAACACCAGCCAACAAACGAAAAAATAATAAATAATAAAAATACCTCTCTAAAAGGCATCATATATAAAGGAATAATATTCATACCTTAAAATTACACATTTTATATTGGAAAGGCAAATATTTTTTTGCTATAATTATTGATATGGAAGTTTTTCTTGGTATTCCCGCCGCTGATGGAACTGGAATAGGAACTGCATTTGTAATTCCCGATTCAGTAAAGCGTGCAATTCCACAGCATCACATTAAAATTGATCAAATAAACAAAGGTTGGACTCGCTTTCAAACCGCCGTTCAAACAGTAACCCTTTCTCTTTCCGAACATTTGGATTTACTTTCAAAAACCGATCCAAAAGATAAAATCCAGCGTGATGTTTTTGAAACCTACATTCTTATGCTGGAAGACCCAGTTTTCAACAAAGAAGTCCGCAATTTTTACGAACAAGAACTTTTTAATATAGAATACACCCTTCAGTTCAAATCAGAAGAGTATGCAACAAAACTTCGCCAGTCAGGAAATGATTATCTTGCAGAACGAGCTCAGGATATTACCGATGTATTTGGCCGAGTTTTAGATGAAATGCTGGACATCCATCCTTTTGACATAAACAAAGTTCCAGACGGTTCAGTAATCTTTGCCAATTCCTTAAGTCCTTCAGACACCATCATTCTTTCCAAAAGAAAAATTGCAGGCCTCGCTTTATCAGAAGGTGGCGTTTCAAGCCATGTAGTCATCCTTGCCCGAAACTACGGCATACCAACCGTTGTTGGCCTGGAAAATATCAGCAAAAAGGTGCGAACCGGCGAAACCATTATCATAGATGGAAAATCAGCCGAAATCCTTGTTAGCCCAGACCGTTCCACCATAGAAGATTATAAAGCAAAGATTCGCGAAGAATATCAGCACAAATTAGAATTACGCAAGTTCCTTGGAAAAGCCGCTCAAACAAAAGATGGCACCCGCTTTGACCTTCTAGCCAATATCGGAACCCCAGAAGAAGCCGAACTTGCAAAAGCCGAAGGTGCAGATGGAATAGGCCTTTTCCGCACAGAGTTCCTTTACATGTCTCAAAATGGAGCATCCTTAAATGCCGCCGCCCGTTCCTTCAGCGAAGAAAATCAGTTCGAAGCCTACAAACATGTTCTGGAAGTAATGGAAGACAAGCCCGTAACCATCCGTACCCTAGATGCAGGTGGCGACAAACTTATCAATTCCGTAGACATCCCCGTAGTCGATGAAAAAAATCCACTTATGGGACTCCGTGCCGTCCGATTAAGTCTAGCCTGTCCAAATGTATTAAAAACCCAGTTAAGAGCCTTGTTCCGCGCCGGCCTTTATGGAAACCTAAAAATCATGTTCCCACTCATTTCCAGCGTCGATCAAGTAAAAGATTTAATGAAAATCGTAGCTCAGGTAAAACAGGAATTAGAAGCAGAAAAAATCCCTTTCAAATCAGACATCCCAATAGGAATAATGGTAGAAACCGCCGCAGCCGCCGTAATTTCCGACTGCCTTGCCAAAGAAACCTCATTCTTCAGCCTAGGAACAAACGATTTAACCCAATACACCCTGGCCGTAGACCGAGAAAATCAACATGTAGCCAAACTTTACAACGAGTTTAACCTAGCCGTTCTCCGCCTAATCCAAATGACTATGATATCCGCCCAAGAAGCCAACATCCCAATTTCCGTTTGTGGCGAAATGGCCGGCCGACAAGACAGCGTAATGGTACTTGCAGGAATGGGAATCCGCACCCTTAGTATGAGCCCAAAACTCATTTCCAGCACAAAAGAACTCTTGTCCCAGTTTACAATTCAAGAACTGGAAGCCATTTCCAACCGACACCTGAACAATATTCTGGAAATCAACGGCAAGTGCTACTAATTATGCAACTAATTACAGCGCCTCATTTTCAATACCCTGCAAAGCCTCTCGCAAATCCCCATCTTCCGTAACCCCCACCAAGGTACTAAGCAGGGTAGGGCCGTCACACCAATAGTCAGGAAAAAATCCCCTAGCATCACCGTGCCACTTAGAATTAAACGCCAAACCAGGCTGCTTTCTGTAATCCACAGTCCCCATCGTAACCTTAATTTTCGAATCCGGCAGCTCATATTGGTAAGTTTCCCCAAAATCCACACATCCCGCCGTGTTTTCCCCAATCAAAACCACCAAATCCTTATCCGCCAAAAAAGCATACTCAATCCCGTTTTCCGCCGAAGAAGCCGTTTTATTATTCATCAGTATAATCAGCTTCCCCTTAAACTCCGTATTTCCCGCCTGAGGAAGTTCCACAATCTTCTTAGCCCCAAAAATCTCTTCTTCCTCTCTGCTTTCCAAATCCTCCGCAATCTGATGCACCTTTTCATACAAACTTTCCGACAGCTTCACCTTCAGCCTGTCCAACTGCGCCGTATCATCCTCCAGAACAGACCAATAAATCCTAGGATTTTCCTGCATATCCTTAGAAATCTCAATCTGCCTGTCAATCATCTCCTTACTAAACCCCGGCTTAGACAAAAAATACCTCAATCTCGAAGCCACCGTCACAGGCGTTTCATAACTTGCACTACCAGAAGAAGCCTGCTTAATACATTGAGCAAACCCATCCGCTCCCTTCCAGTCGTCCCCATAAAAAATCGGCGCCAAAAGATTCTGCACAAAACGGGTCTGTCCCCCATAATTACTGCGCAAATCCAAAATCACATTCTTCTTATTTTTCGCCTTCCTCAACCGCCTCCTGCATTCCTCCAGCTGAGCCATACATTTTTCATATTTCACAGGATTCTCCACCCCCAAAATCAAATCACTCAAAGAAACATAAATCGAATCCTTCGTCTCAATATAACCAATCCATCCATCCTTCCCCCCAATAGGCAAATCCGCCCTTACCAAAACATCAAAACTATCCCCATCCAGCACAAGCTTCTCAAAACAAGCCCCATCCACATAACCATTATTAAAACTTCCAAATCTAAAAACCTTTTTCACTCCCAGCCCGCCTTCTTCCTCACACTCAATAAAAACTGGAAAAAGCAAAGCCTCATCCCCCAAATATTTCTGCCCCCTCACCACAGGATTTTTCTTCACCTCATTTTCATCCCGGTAATCAGCAAAAACCACAAAATCCTCACCCAAAAGCTCAAAATAAAGCTCCGAATACAAAACCCTGTAAGGCTTACTCAAAAAGTCATAAAAATAATCCGATGCCACCGAAAAATGCATATCCTCAATCTTCAGTTCATCCCGCAAAACCTCCAGAATGCATTCCTGAAAAGCCCTAACATCCAAATCACCCTTAGTTACTTCCCGATGCACCCACTTCCCCAAAAACTTCTTTCCATAAGCCCGCTTAATATGCTTAATCGCCTTATCCACATCAAAACCCATTTCCACCGCAGACTCATACCCCGCATAACCTTGAGTCAAAATCACCCGCAAATATTCACAATCTTTTTTAATCTCAGCCTTGCCCGTACACGAATTACAAAAAATCCCCAAAAAAACACCGCAAAGCATCCCCAAAAAAACTCGTACAAACCTATTCATACCATCAATTTTAATTCTATTTCTTCCTTTTGTCTTGTTTTCCTTATTATTACGGGCTAGACCATTCATAAAAAAACATCCCTTCCACAACCATATCCAACCCATTCACTAACGGCCTTCCAGGGCTTACCTACGGACGGTACTCAGTTCCTTCGTACTCGCTTCGCGCCCCTTCCACGCCTTCGCAAAACTTCCAATTTTCACCAAACTTCCCCCTCTCGCACAAATAGCTTTGACACCCACTGCACTCGCTCATTATAATGACACTTATGGCAAAGAAAAAAGCAAAACCCGATTTTAGTAAACCAAAAGAACTCAAAGCAAAAGAGCAGGATTCTCTTCAGGAAGCACCAGATTTTTTACCAACTTCAAACTTCAATACCACCGAAGCTCCCGATTTTTTACCAGAAGAAACCCAGACAGAACTTCCTCCACAAGACCTGGAAGCCTCCGAAGATTACGAATATTCCGGACTTCCCCTTGTTGTTATTGCAGGACGACCAAATGTAGGAAAATCAACTCTTTTCAACAAGTTTCTTCATAAACGAGTCGCCATTACCAATGATCAGCCGGGCGTTACAAGAGACCCAGTAGAAGCCACCGCCATTTTAAACGGAAAACCAGTTTGGCTCGTAGATACCGGCGGATACAAACTCACCCGAGACATTGGCACCAAAGAAGCCGAACTAGACGATTATGTAGTAGAACGCTCCCTCGAAATGATAGATAAAGCCGATGTAGTAATCTTACTTCTAGAAGCAGGCGTTATTACAGGAGAAGACGAAGAGTTCATCCTAAAAATGCGCCCATACTGGAACAAACTCATCGCCGCCGTAAACAAAACCGAAGGTGGCAAAAACGAAGCCGAAGCCTGGAACTATGCAAAATATGGCTTTGACGAATTAATCTTTATTTCCGCAGAACATGGCGACCGCATTGGTGAACTTACAAACCTTATTACCAGCCGTTGCGACTTTTCAAATGTAAAACTCATTTCCACAGAACGACCAATCAAAATCGCCATACTTGGAAAACCAAACACCGGAAAATCCACACTTTCCAACAGACTCACACATACAGAAAACTCCATCGTCTGCGATTACGCTGGAACCACCCGCGATGTAGTCGAAGGCGATTTCGAATATGCAGGTAAAAAGTTCCATGTATTGGACACCGCAGGAATCCGCCGAAAAGCCCGAGTCCACGAAGATGTAGAATATTATTCCGTCAATCGAGCCATAAAAACTCTAGACGAATGCGACATAGTTTTCCTCCTAATCGATGCCGTAGAAGGCCTGGCAGAGCAAGATAAAAAAATCTGTTCCTTAGCCTTCGAAAAGGGTAGAGGAATCATTTTTGTAATGAACAAATGGGACCTTCGGGAAGAACAAGACCGTAAAGCAGTAAAATCAGTTCGCGAATGGATGAACATAATGTTCGGCCAAATGGATTTTGCACCAATAATGCCACTTTCCGCACTGGAAGGCACCGGCATAAAAGACCTGCTCAACACTGCCCTTAATATGTATTCACAACTGACAATGAAAATCGATACCGCCAGCTTGAACAACGCACTTCAAGACTGGTTAGACAGATATCCGCCACCAGCAAGTAAAACCTCTCACTTCAAAATCAGATATATGACACAAACCGGCACCAATCCAGTTAAGTTCGTAATATTTGCCACAAGACCAGAAGTTGTTCCAGAGCCTTACATCACATATCTAAAAAATCGCATCCGCGAAGATTTAGGCTTCGAACAGATTCCAATCCAGTTGGAAATGAAAGCCAGCCGCAGCAAGTGGGAAAATCGGGAGAAATAAGAGCTAATGGCTTATACAATCGGTCAAGTAGAAGAACTATCTGGCGTAAAATCTCATGTACTTCGTTATTGGGAAGAAGTTGTTCCAGGCTTTAATCCACAAAAAGATATAAGCGGACGACGACTTTATTCCCAGCGAGATTTAGAAATCATTTTCCGATTGAAATATTTAATTACAGAACAAAAGTTCACCGCAGAAGGGGCAGGTCATCAAATCCTTAGAGAATCCCAAACCGTTCAGAACAATCCCGACATAATCCAGCAGATACGCCAGTGCCGTTCCGAACTCCTAAAGGTTCTTTCCCTTACAATAAAATAGTAAAAAGCAAAATACTAAAAAATTAAAATAAAGTGTCAAAACAGTGAGCGCTGACGGCCAAAAACTGAATCATAAACAGCCTCACCACAAGGAATACAAATCAATGGACCAGAACTTCTATTCAAAGTTTTATAAAGCAAAACCAAATAAAAAGCAGGAAAAAAATCAGGAGCAAAAAAAGCCCCTTCCACCAAAAGAAAAAAAAGCTTCCAATAAAACCTCAGCACCACAAGCCAAAGCAAAAAGTCCAAAATATTCCTACACCCTGCAGTCACAGCTTTTCCAAGAATCCAAAATCCCTTCAGAATCCCTGGCCGTATTGGAAAACTTCGACACCATCATCCAGAATGTCCGCCCCTTGAACAGCAAACAAATGCAGCAGCTTCCCAACAACATTCGCGACCTTTCTCACCAAATGACAGACCATCGTTCCGACCGCCGCCTTGGTTACATGAACGAAAACACCCAGCTTTCCGCCTATGTTCGTTATTTTACCTGGTGGAATCTGGTACGCCTTTCCCGCCTTTTTTCAAATCTTCCAGAACAGGCCTTCCCACAAGAAGATTCCATCTGTCTAGATTTAGGCACAGGTCCACTAACCGTAGTAACCGCATTGTGGCTTTCCCGCCCAGAATTACGCAAATTAAATCTCACCTGGTACTGCCTTGATGTTTCCCAAAAAACCATGGCCCTTGGCGAAGACGTCTATCTTTCCGTAGCCGCAAAAATACCAGGCAACACTTGGAAAATCATCAGAGTAAACGGCTCCTTTGGCGAATCAATCAAACAAAAAGCGTCCTTCATCACCTGCGCCAATATGTTCAACGAACTAGATCAAAACTCCGAAATGCCACCAGAGTTCCAGACAAAAAAATATTTTACCCAGCTGCTTCATTACGCAGAACCAAAAACAAAGTTCCTTTTAATAGAACCTGGCGTTCCAAAATCAGCCCGAACCCTCAGCCTGCTCCGAGACCGTTTTATAAAAGAAGATTATACAGTTTTAGCCCCATGCCCACATTTTGACCAATGTCCAATGAACGGCTTCAAAGCATATACAGGCAGTTCCAATAAATGGTGCAATCTTGCCTTTAATACAGAAACCGCACCAAAAAAACTCCAGCAGCTTTCAGAAAAAGCAAAATTACCAAAAGAACGAGCAGTTTTATCCTTTATCAGCGTAGTGCCAGCTTCAAATCAAAAAGCCCCTTTTGCAGAAACAAACACTACCACCACATCAACCCATAGCTCACAAACCACAGAAACTTCCATCCAGAATATATCCGCCCGCATAATTTCCGACCCATTCAGACTTCCCGCCTACAGAACCGGTTTTTATGCCTGCACCCAACTAGGCCTTACCCTAATCACCGTGCCACAAGCCCAAACCCCAGACCAGCAATCACCCCAGACACAAAAAACAACCCAAAACCCAACTCAAAAACCAACAGAAAAAATTGTTTCTGGCACCCTGCTGAACATACAGTTAAATAAAAAAGCACCAGAAACTCTGCCAAAAGACGAAAAATCCGGTGCTCTAAGAATAGATTTATAAAAGGCAAACGCCAAAAATCATTTATTTTTTAATAATAGCTCCAAGCAAGCCTACAACCCAACCAGCAAGAATCATGTAAGTACCAATGTAGGCATGCTTAAAGAAACCAGTTCCAATTTTCTTAGTAAGCCAATTGTCGTTAAACTTAATAACAAGAAGAACACCACCCGCAATACTAACAAACAAAAGAATCACTTTAATAATATCCGCACCCTTAAAGCCCAAAAAAGACATTACAACGCCAGCACAAGCACCACAGAAAATCAAAAGCCCAGCAATAGTAATAGTACCCATCTGATTAAAATCCAAAAAGTCAAAACCATTTACAGACAAATCAGTAAGAAACTTTCCGTTTATCGGATTCTTTGGACAGAACATAGGCATAACAAAACCAATAGCTACCAAAAGCATACCAATAAGATAAATAAAACTAATTTTAATTCCACTCTTTTTTCCCATATTTTTCTCCTTGGGTAAATATTCTGCAAACAAAAGCCTGCATCGTGTAAATTATAACACATCTTAAGAAATAATCGTCATTTCCTTATAAAAAGCTTAACAAAACTTTACTTTCCGGGGCGAACACCTTTTTTCCAAGCCCACCAAAACCACAAAATACTCCCACCCAACCACCAAACGGCCTTCCAGGGCTTACCTACGGTCGGTCTTCGCTCCACTCAGACTCGCTCCGCGCCCCTTCCACGCCTTCGCAAAACAATTGGAATTAAGAATTATGAATTAAGAATTAGGAATTCGGAATGCGGAATTAGGAATTGTGAATTAAGAATTAGGAATTAAAAATTGAGAATTGAGAATTAAAAAATTGATTTTATTTGTAGTATGCCTGTAAAAACTGTTTTTTAATACACAATACATTAAAAATAACGAGAGGGAAGGAAGAATCTGGCAGCAAGGCTCTGAGTGCTGATTTATAGTTTCCTTACAGCGCTCAGCGTCTAGCGAGATATCGAGCGGTGCTGACAGAGACTTTCTGACCGGTAGTTATTTTTTTTATACTTAGCCTGTAAAAACAGTTTTTATATCCCAATGCACAAAAAAAACGCAAAGGAAGAAGGCGGATGACAGAAAGGCTCTGAGTGCTGTTATATAGTTTCTATGCAGTGCTCAGCGTCTAGCGAGATATCGAGCGGTTCTGGCAGACACCTTCTGACTGGAAGTTTTTTTATTTTCACTTTGCACTAAGAACTGTTTTTATTTCCCAATGCACAAAAAAACGCAAAGGAAGAAGACGGCTGACAGAAAGGCTCTGAGTGCTGTTTAATAGTTTCTATGCAGTGCTCAGCGTCTAGCGAGATATCGAGCGGTTCTGGCAGAC
>JAKSTL010000074.1 GCA_024402595.1 Treponema sp.
ATTCCAAGAACATTCTCAAATTCACGGAAAGGAATAAATGTTGTATGAAGAAGAACGCAACGGTCATAAAGCTGCTCATCCTCAGAAAAAACAAATCCAAGAGAATCTGTACCAGAAAGCACAATCTTCATTCCGCTTGCAGCATATACATCAGAGAATAAAGCAGCTCCTTCAATGAAATCATCCATCAAAGTAACTTCATCTATGAACACATATTTGTAGCCCATGGTTTCAAGTTTTCTGAGGTCCTTATTTATGTCACCAAGAGAATTGTCAGAATTAACCTGCATGAAAACAGCTTTGTTTCTATCCGCTTCAGTCATATTGTAAATAATCTGACGGATTAAAGTTGTTTTACCGGTTCTTCTCAGTCCATAAAGAATGAATACTTTATCATGACTGTCGCCATAAACATAATTTTCGATGGCCGAATAAAGTTCACGCTTTTTATAATTTTTGATAGATGCTGAAAAAGCAAAAAGAGACTTACCTATTCTAATATCAGTTTTGAAAGAAGCAGGTTCTGTTGGAGATGAGTTTTCAGAAGCCTGGATTCCAAGATCCATTTTTCGAATCTGTTCCTGAAGAGATTTTCGTTCTTCAATCTGAGTTTTTAATGAGTCAACTTCATCGCCTTTTACAATTCGTGAACGCTGTTTTCCGTTTTCTGACCATTGATAATAGATGTATGACTTACCTTTTATAGTTTTTGTGGTAAGTCCACCAGAAGGCAGGGAAGTTATTCTTTTTTTGATTTCTTCGATATCCATGCCTCTATTATAACTTAGTTAACTTATTAAAACAAGTTAACTAAGTTATAGCACGTATAAATCTTAAATCTATTTCCATAGGGGGAAGTCTCCCCCTACGCCCGCACTTTGTTGCGGTCTACCCTCTCTGCGGGCACTGCATTTTGTTTAAACGGCCCGCAACGCCCGGCACATTTCACCCAAAAGGCAAAACACACCGGGTGCAAAATTATTTTCTGCTAAAAAGTTTTATTCAGTTTTTGCAGTAAAATAACCAGGATTTTCTTCGCCACCGTCTATACGAGCGTAAGTTTTGTCGTTTACTCTGCCATTGAAAACCGTTCCAGCTCCACCTACAAGCTTTCCACAGCCAGAGAACATCCAAGTTGAGTTAGTCGCTGTACTTGTTACAAACTTATCAGTTGCAAAAATTGTTGTAAGTGAAGAACAGAAATAGAACATACTGCTCATATCTGTAACATTCGAAGTGTCAAAACTACTTACATCAAGTTCTGTAAGTGAAGGACAGTTATAGAACATACGGATCATATTTGTAACTTTCGAAGTATCAAAACCACTTACATCAAGTTCTGTAAGTTTTGAACAATCGCCGAACATATAGCTCATATCTGTAACATTCATAGTATCAAAGCCGCTTACATCAAGTTCTATAAGTTTTGAACAGCCATTGAACATACTTCTCATATCTGTAACTTTCGAAGTATCAAAACCGTTTAAATCAAGTTCTGTAAGTGAAGAACTGTTATAGAACATAGCGTGCATATTTGTAACTTTCGAAGTGTCAAAATCACTTAAATCAGGTTCTGTAAGTGAAGGACATCTAGAGAACATATAGCTCATATCTGTAACATTCGAAGTGTCAAAACTACTTACATCAAGTTCTGTAAGTGAAGGACAGTCATCGAACATAAAGCTCATATTTGTAACTTTCGAAGTGTCAAAACCACTTAAATCAAGTTTTTTAAGTTTTGAACACCTCAAGAACATACTGCTCATATTAGTAACATTCGAAGTGTCAAAACTACTTACATCAAGTTCTGTAAGTGAAGAACAGATTTCGAACATACCGTACATATTAGTAACATTCGAAGTATCAAAATTACTTACATCAAGTTCTGTAAGTTTTGAACAGTAAGGGAACATATAGCCCATATTTGTAACTTTCGATGTATCAAAACCACTTACATCAAGTTCTGTAAGTTTTGAACAGGTATAGAACATATAGTACATATTAGTAACATTCGAAGTATCAAAACCGCTTACATCAAGTTCTGTAAGTGAAGAACATTTATAGAACATACCGCTCATATTTTTAACTTTCGAAGTATCAAAACCACTTACATCAAGTTCTTTAAGTGAAGAACAGAAATAGAACATACCGCTCATATCTGTAACATTCGAAGTATCAAAGCCGCTTAAATCAAGTTCTGTAAGTTTTGAACAGGTATAGAACATATTGTACATATTAGTAACATTCGAAGTATCAAAACCGCTTACATCAAGTTCTGTAAGTGAAGAACATTTATTGAACATATTGCTCATACTTGTAACATTCGAAGTATCAAAACTGTTGAATACAATTTTTTCTACATTGGTAAACTGATAGAACATCTGGTTACAACTTTCATTTGCCTTAATAACTCTTCCATTTCCAGAAACTATAATTTCTGTATCATTTACAAGATATGCCGTAACTGGATTTCCTTCGCTTTCATTTGCTTCCCAGCTTGCTGAAGATGCACCTGTATATGCTTCTTCCTGGAATGTTATTTTTGTAATATCTGCTTTTGTTTTACCAGCTGCTGTTGCATTAAACCAATTACCCCCTGCGGCAAGAGTTGCTCTTTCTATTTCCCAGCTTGCTGTAATTGTTGTATCAAAGAAAATGTATTCACCTATATTTTTGTCCCAGCCAAGGAATGTTCCGAATTCTGTGGTAAGTTCAGGCAAATCTTCTGCTGTAAGTTTATAACCCTTTGGAACCACTTTTGATTTTGGTACTGTTCCATATTTAGAAACATAAGTAATTGTTGGCTGCAAAATCTTTACTAAACATTCAACACTCTGGCCTTCGCTCTTGTTTCCAATTTTGTCTACAGTTTTTATTGTAAAGGTATAAGTGTTTCCGTTTGTAAGATCACCAATTACTGCTTTTCCAACTCCCTGTGGAACCATAATGCCGTTTGCGTCAAAAGTGATGGCACGACTTTCTGTTTTTATTGTGTAATTAATTTCGTATCCAAAGATATCTTCGTTTGTTGCATCTGTCCATGTAAGTCTTACAGCACCATCAAGATTTTCTGCGGCAAAGTCTGTAACTTTATCAGGAGCAGCTGTATCTGTTGCATCAAGCAGTGTCTGAAGTTCTTCCTGACTAAGTTCTGCAATAAGATAATCCTTTACAGATTCACGGAGAGCTTCATTTCCAGCCTTGTTCAAAATTGACTTAACAAAATCCACACTTGTTTTAGATACAAGAAGAGCATCAAAAACAGCTTCTTTTTCTTCATCATTCAAAAGCTCTACTACTTTTCCAGCAGTTCGTTTATCTGCAAAGATTTCTTCAAAAATTCCAGCTTTCTTTTCTGCTGTAAGTTCACCGTTGTAAACAGCGGCCTTTTCTTCTGCTGTAAGAAGTGCAAGGAAAGTTTCTGCTGTTCTCTTGTCTGCCAAAAGTTCATTAAAGATTCTTTCTTTTTCTGCTGCAGTAAGCTTTTCGGCATATACTTTGTCTTTTTCTGCATCTGTAAGAAGATTTGTTAATATTTCTGCCTTCTTTTCTTCACTGAGTTTTTCAAGAAGTTCTGCTGCCGATTTTCCTTTCAAAACTTCTTCATAAACTTTCTCTTTGCTGGTTGTGTCCAGCACTGTCATCATTTGGTCCTGTGTCAATTCCGTGTTACAGGAAAACACACCCATAATCATTGCAGCGCTAATCAATACTGCAACAATCTTTTTTAGAGTTTTCATTCATTCCTCCGAAAAATATAATTTAAAAACAAAAAAGACATCCGAACCCAATCCTAGAATATAGGTCCAAGATGTCTTTTAAATTTATTTTAACAAATAATAATTGCTGAAAGTCTGGTTAAATGGCAAATGGCAAATGGCAAATGGCAAATGAGGATGTTGCAAGTGAACTTTTTGTCAAGACTTTAAACATTTTTCTATTGTAACATGCATATATAAAATTACAAATAAAAAAAAATTATATTTGTAATTAAATGTTATAAAGCAATCTTTTTCAGAGGGGGAAGTCTCCCACTAGATTTGGTGTGAGATCCTGAAACTAGTTCAGGATGACGCTATGATGCGAACTTTTTGGACATCCCCTACCCTCTCTGCGGACACTGCATTTTGTTTAAACGGCCCGCAACGCCCGACCTGATTTTTTAATTCATAATAATCAGCTGGCAAAATTACATTCTGCGGCATTTTCAAAAACATTTGTAATTCTGTAGTTATAAATTAGTTACAGTTTTGAAATTATTTCTCCTATTTGGATCTTTTCGCCTTTTATAGCTGCAATCTTTTCTTATAAAAAATTGTAAAAAGCAAAATCTTTATTTTTATATTTCAAAACTGTAACTAAAATTGAATAGCAAAAGACCCCGTCTATTTCAAAAGTGTAACTATTATTTCTAAGAATGATTTCTTCCGCATTTCAAAACTGTTACTATTTTTTCTATTTTATTCTGGAATTTTTTTTATAAACTCTCCATAAATACGGGCTGTATTAAAAGTTCAACTTGCGGTTATTAAGGCTATCGAAACCATCACATTTAACACTATGAACATTAAATGATTATATTTAAATTAAAATATTCTTTATTCCTTTAATTTAAATTAAATATTTCTTAAACATTCATTTACTATTTCATAAATCATTTTACAAACAGAAATTATTACATTTCCAAAACTTCCAATTTTAATGATGCTCAAAATCGTAACTCACACTACGCAATAATTTCTCTTAGAAAAAATCTATGTAATTTTAATAATTTCTGCAAATGCCCCAAAAAGCTCAAAACGCCCTTACAACGCGTTCTATAAGCTGGTCGATATATTTTTCAAAAAAATCAAAACAGCCTCTCAGAAGCCCATTTTAAGCGTGTTTAAAAATTTTATAATCTGATTAAATCTTTTAATCAATATTTAATACACATTTAATATATTATTCATTTAATGGTTTAATCATTAAATCTGTATTTACTTTCTGTATAATATTTATTAAATATAGTGTTAATAGTTAAATGTTCAATTAACTATTAACTTGACAGTTAATAGTTAAAGGGTTTAATATAAATTTAATATTGGTAGATTTCTTGGGAGGAAATTGTGAAATCTTACGCTTTTGCACTTCAAAAAGGCGGCACTGGTAAAACTAGTATCAGTGTTTCGCTTGCCGTAGAATTAGCTTCTAAAGGCAAAAAAGTTGTTTATATCGATTGTGATCCTCAGGGCAATTCAAGTTCCTGGTTATTAAATGATTTTGATCATGAATTGGCAGATATTCTTTATGAAAAAGCTCAGGTATTAGAATGTGTTTATAAAACCGATATCGAAAACCTTTACGCTATTCCAACCTTTGGCGTTGGCGGAGAACTCAAAGCTTGGGCAAAAAAGGAAACATATCCTTTTATTTTCCAAAAAACAATTCTTCCACAACTCAAAGAACATTTTGATTACTGCATTTTTGATACATCTCCAGCTTTTGACGAATTTGAAAAATCGGTTTTTATTGGATGTGACGAAGTAGTTCCAGTTTTGAAATTGGATGAATTTTCTAAAGATGGATGGGAAATCTTCACAAAGAACCTTGCTCAAATAGACAAGCAGTATGGAGTAAGTCCAAAATACCAGAAAATCATTTTGAATCAGCAGGATAAACGCCTTTCAAATCAGGCTGCATATCTAGAAGCCTATAATTCATCGGGAACAACTTTTGACTTCATCGTTATTCCAAAAGATCCCGCATTTGAAAAAAGTCAGAGTGCCCATACAACAATTCAGGATAAAAGAGTGCGTGCAAAAAAGGAAACTCTGGAAGCAATCTCAAATTTAGCAGAGAGGTTAATGTAATGGCAGTTCACGAAAAAAACTTATCATTTGCCGAAGAACAAAAGTTAAAAATTGCAGAAAGTGTAAAATCGGCATCACAGATTTCAAATAATGTAGTTTCCGAAAAAAAAGACGAAGCTGCAAGCTCTTTCAAAACTGTAACTAACGAATCAAGTGCATCTACAACTGCAAAAAAGAAAGATGTTTTGATTGGCATTCATGTAACAAAAGAAGAACAGACTGAACTTCGCCAGATGTTTTGTTCAAATGGATTTTCGCTGGCAACCGCATATCGAGCCGCAATGACATATTTAAGACAAGACATCATTGACGGAAAAGCTATTATTACAAACAACGGGGAGATTTTGAGAAAATAAAATCGATACAATCACTGTTTTTTGAATAAAATGTGAAATATATCGAACGAGGCCTGTAAAACCCCGTATAAGGCCATTATGAGCCATTTTAGGCTATGTTTTAAACATACTCAGTTAATTAAAAAATTGAGTTTTTCGTTTTCTTCAAGGGAGGATAGGGTGAAGAAAAATAAACAAGCACCAGGAACTGAAATTGTACCTGCAGATAATCCAGATGCAGAACTTTTTAGTTTTGATTATGTGCCAGACGAAAAACAAGCATTAGCATATTTACCAGGTTTATTTACAACTGCGTCATTGCCGTTCAGAAATGTTAATAAAACTGTTTTTGTACGAAAGGGTAGTAACGGAATTACTTTAAAGCTTACTTCTCCAATAAATGTTCCTTATGGGCGTTACGGAAGACTTTTGCTTAGTGTTTTAACTACACATGCTGTAATAAACAAAGCAAAAGGTCCAGGTCCAGTTTTCATGGAATATGCAAAACTCAGCGATTTATTAAAAGAATTGCAATTACCAAAAAGTCGTGGTGCAGATATTAAAGAGCAGCTGGAATGTTTTTCAAATGCGGCCTTTTCTTTTACACAAAAAGTTACAGAATTGAAATCTGGATATCTTTTTAAAGAATTGTACGAAGATGGTGATTATCCAAAGCAAGATGTTCAAATTACCACACATACTACTGGAAATATTCGTTTTACAGAGGGTGTTCAATACAAAGAAGCGGATGATGGAAGTGGAGACAAGAAAAGTTTTGCCTTTAAGATAATTTTATCTCCAGAGTTTGCCGCTTTTTGTCAGTCTCATGCAGTTCCAATTAATTATACTGTTTACAAGAATATTTCGGCTCCAATTGCAAAAGATATTTATGCTTGGTTAGTTTACAGAAATAATTCCATAACTGAACCTTTGTTTATTCCACGGCACAAGCTTGTTGAACAGTTTAATCCTGTTGAAGATGCAAAAAATGAGAATCAGGAAAATGTAAGTTATTTTAGAATTATCGAATATATCAAAGAAATTAAAGAAAAATATTATCCAGAACTTAAGGTTTCTATTGGAACTGATGGGGAAGGTATAACTTTATTTAAAAGTAAAGCACCTGTGTTAGAAAAAGATACTCGGTATGCTTTAATTACAACGGATATTTAAAACGGTAACAGTTTTGAAATAAAATTGAGGTTTATCCACATTTTCACAAGGACTATTATTAGTTTTAAATTATTAATAGTTAATTATTAGAATATATAGTAAATATTTCAAAACTGTTACTTATTATTTCAAAAGTGTTACAAAATTGGTGATTTTTATTTTATGTAATTCGTTGTGGCATATAGAGTTAGACAATTTCTTTGATAATTTCAAAACTGTTACAAAAAAAATAAGTTTTCCACAGCATTTTGGGGATAAATATTTCAAAAGTGTTACTTTTTTATTTTTTCTGTGATTTTTATAGAAGCCGGTATTTTTACTGATTTTTTTAACTGAGCAATCCTTTTTTGTAAATGCATTATGAATATATTTCAAATGTGTAACCATTTTTTAGCTGATGAAAAGGTTTTAAAGCATTTTATTTCAAAAGTGTTACCATTTGTAATAGGATTGAGCATGGAAAACAAAAACATCATTTCAAAACTGTTACTAAAATTACGGGATGTTTTTTTGTTCCAATTTCAAAAGTGTAACTAATTTGCAAAACAGGAGTGAGATATGAAGAATAAAGTTCAAGAAGTAGGGTAGAGTGCAGAGTACGCTTATGACTTCGATGTTCATTAAAGTTGATGTAACGGCATTTATAAAACTTTGATTGAAAGTTTTTCACACATTCCATCGGCTGTAACGGTAAGAGAAACTTTTCCACTTTGGTAATCTGAACGCAAAATTGCAAGGGCGTGACCGTGGTAAGTTTTTGCCATATTGTCGGTGTAGTTTTCAGTGGTGATAGGATTGCCGCTTCCAAAACCAGACAGTATTGCCGAACCTTCTACTGTTGCTTTTAGTTGGATTTCTGCATCGGGAACAAGGTTGCCATTTTCATCACAAACTTCGATATTTACAAAAAGCAGGTCGTGACCGTTGGCATACATTTCTGTTTTTTCTGGAGTGAGTTTGAGTTTGCAAGGCTTTCCAACAGTGGCAATTTCATCGCGGCTAACTTCTTTTCCCTCTTTGTAACTGATGGCTGTAACTTTGCCTGGTTCATAAACTGTTTCAAAGGTTACGGTATTTGGCCAAGGGCGTTCTGTGCATACTTTCTTTTTACCAAGGGATTTGCCGTTTACAAGGATTTCTACTTCATTGGCGTTGGAATAAACTACAAGTTCTACTGGTTTTCCTTCAAAGCCGGTATAATTCCAGTTTTTATAAACACCAGGGAAGCTCCACATTGTGCCCATTTCGGCTTTTCCGTAGGTTGATGGATGTTTTGAAAAAAGGTGGCATTTTGTACTTCCCCATACTACGCTGCGATATGCACCCTGAGGAAGCATTCGTCCGGTAATGTCAAAATCGGCATCACAGGCAGTGCGCCAAGGATAAGTTGTTGTTTGTGGCGGTAAAAGTTCCCAAGGCATTTTTTTTGCAAGCGGATCGTCTTTTTCTACATACAAAGTTTTTCCAATTCCTGCTTCACCAAGATAATCCCAAGCGGTCCAGGTAAAATCGCCGATTACATAAGAAAGTTGTTCTACCATTGGCCAACGAAAGCCGATTTCCCGTGGATAGTTTTCTGAACCAAGAATAACTCTGTTTGGGAACATTTTGTGGTCATTTTCGTACAAATCTTCCATATAGTTGTAGCCCACAATATCAAGGCCGTTGGTAAAAGGCTCGGTAACTGTTTCCCATTTTGTAGAGTTTGCATCTTCTGCGGCATTCTGTGCCTGATTTTGACTTTGTGCCAGTTTATCATCAAGGCCTGCCCACATTGAACAGATTCCGTTACTTATTGGTCGGCTTGAATCGAGATTGCGGACTTTTTCTGCAAGTTTTGTGGCAATGGTATAACCGTTGTTCATTCCACCTCGTTCAGGGATTTCGTTTCCAATAGACCACAGAATTACACAAGGATGTGAACGGTCTCGTTTTACAAAAGCGGTCAAATCTTTTTCCCAGTCGGTTTCAAAATAAAGGCTGTAATCACTGGCTCGTTTTGCTGTTCCCCAGGCATCAAAAGCTTCATCAAAAACATACATACCTAGTCTGTCGCAGGCTTCAATAAGTGCAGATGATGGTGGATTGTGCGATGTACGGATGGCGTTGAATCCTACTTTCTTAAGTTTACGGATTTTTCGGGCTTCTGCTTCGTACAAAGATACTGCTCCCAAAAGTCCATTATCGTGATGGAGGCAGCCACCTTTTAGTTTTACAGTTTTTCCGTTGATGCGAAGGCCTCGAATTGCATCGGCTGTAATTGTGCGGATTCCAAAAAGAAGCTCGGCTTTATCGACAGTGCCATTTTCTTCTTTTACCAAATGTGTGCGGTAAACTCCAAGATTTTTGGCACTTGTTTTTACAGTATACAAAGCAGGATTTTCTGCATCCCACAAAACAGGATTTTTAAGAGCGAAGTCGATTCTGGCAGTTTCGGATTTTTTGCTGTTTACTTGAATAACCTGTTTTACAGTTGTTTTTACTTCTCCGCTGTTTTCTTCTACCAGTTCAAGTGTAATTTCTACAAGGCGGTTTTCAGAAGTGGCATTTTCTATTTCCACCTGAGCGTTAATAAAAGCATAGCCGTCGGAAACTTCTTTTGTATGAACATAAATGCCGTTATTGGCAATGTGAACTTTTGGGCCGTGAACAAGTTTAACACCGCGGTAAAGACCTGAACCTGTGTACCATCTGGAAGTCTGATTTGCACTAGTGTTCAAGTTTATGGTGATTCGATTTTTTTCGCCAAAAGTTACAGAATCAGTTAAATCAACATAAAAAGGAGCATAACCATAATGCTGTAAGCAAACACGGCTACCATTTACATCAACAGAAGCATTTAGCATGGCGCCATCAATGTAAAGGCCAACGCAGTCATCTTTCCAGTCAGAAGGGATTTCCACAAACTTTGTGTAGTTAGTAAGATCTCCTGCAAAATAACCCATATCAAAACTTGCTGGAGCATCTGGGCGAACTTCCGTACAAATCATTCCGTCGTGAGGAAGATTAACAACAATACCAGGATTTTCAAGTCCGCCAAGAGAATCTAAAAGGCCGCGTCTAAAAGTCCATTCTTTATCAAGATTTACACAATTCATATTTTTAGATTATAGCATAAAATGCTGGCAATTGGTAATTTGAAAATTGATTAAATAGCAGGCGTTGCGGGCGGCGATTGAGCCCGCTGGAGGGGGTAGCGGAAAAGCCCGGAGCAAAGCGAGGACTTTGCAGCGAGGGGAAGGCGGTCCCCTGCAATAAAAATGTCGAAATAACAATAAATGTGCTATAATTAATGATGAGGAGATTAAAATGAAAAAAATTGTTGCATTTATTGGGTCTTTGATTTTAACAGTTGGCTTGTTTGCGCAGGGAAAGCCATCGACAGGACTTACAGACAGTGATGTTAAGAATTTTATTAAGAATTATCCGACATTTGTAAAAGAAAGCGAAAAAATTGGCATAGATGAATCAGATTTGGCAATACTGGCAACCTACGGCGACATTGAAAAGCTTCTTGAAAAAATTGGAATTTCTGGACCAAATCGGGCGGAAAAATTGTCTATGATTGGTTATTGTGTTGCGGTATGTACTATTGACCAAAATATGGATGCTGAAACTTTGGCTATGATGAAGGCTTTGGGCTTGGAGGATCCTGCAGCTTCTATGCGGGCGCTCATAAACGAAAAAGATTACGAAATTGTAAAAAAGAATTATGCCGCGCTAAAAAAAGTTTTGGAATTGGATTAGGCAGAATTGAATTATCCAAAAATGGATTAAGCAAAAAAGATTAGGCAAACTTGGCAGGAGGTTTAACGGGAAACACTGTCTGCTGCTAATGGTGTGCATGAAATTAAAAAAACAGGGGATGTCCCAAAAGTAATGCGTGTAGCGCTCATTGAGCCCTTCGACAGGCTCAGGAACCACTCGTCGAAATGACTGCTACACTAAATATGGTGGTTTCGATAAACTCAACCACCGTAAGCAAACTTATTGGACAGCCCCGTTGTTTTTTTATGTTCTTTTGTTTTTAATCAGTTTTTTTACACTAAAGATTGGATTCTATTCCTACGATAGAAGAAAGCAAATCAGTTGTTTCAAGTTCGAGAATTGTTTCATTAGAAAGTCTGATTTCCTGGTTTATCCAGTTTCCATCTGTTCCTTTTGCAGTAAAGAAAAGAATGTCTTTATCCAATGAAACTGAATAAATATAATCAATTGAATCTACAATTTCTTTTCCTTCAAGTAAGTTTGTAACTGTTTCTCCATCAAAGTAATAAATGTCTTTTCTGTCTCTTGAAATCAATGCAAGTCCGTCTTCGTTGATTGAATATGGATATTTGAACCAAGGATCTCCATCATTACGTGATGTAAAATTATAGTAGCCTTCTATGTCTTTAAGTGCTTCAGGAACTTCACAAATAAATTTTCCATTTGCATCTGTAACCTGAACAAAGTCTGAATACAGGTAATCATAAGTAACATTATTAGTCCATTTCTGTCCCTGTCTGAATCCCCAGCAACCATTTTTCAAAGAAACCACTTCTTCAATCATTGTAACTTCTGACAATTTTGGATTCTGGGTATAAGCAGTTTCAGTAGTTGCATTACCTTCAGAATCTTTTAAGAAACAAAGCAATTCAACAGGGAATGCTCCTGCCTGGTTGTAAGGATAAAGAAATCTATAGAAAGTACTTGCACCATCAATGATATTATCCCAGACATAAGAATTTTCAGGAACACCGTTAGGCAGCAGATTATTAAACAAGATTTTTACTGCTTCACCATCTTTTGCATCTGCATCATAAAGATCTTTATATTCTGGTTTATCTGCAAAATATGAAAGATTAATTTCAATGTCATCGCTGGAACCAGCTGCAGGATTATAATCTGAATGATTCAAGTCACAGTAATTTTTGAAGTTCTTTGCCATCTGTTCAAACACTTCATCATCACTCATGTTCTTATAATATTTGAAAAATCTATACCAATCACCAAGCAGATAAAGATAAGGTGTTTCGAAAAATTCAACATTGCTTGCAGAATAACCATTGGCCCATTTGTAGAAGCGCTTTCCATTTGTAAGGTAAACAGGTCCACCACAACCAACATACATCATTTTTGTTGTTGAATCATATGTGATTTTCGAGAATCCGTATCTTCCTAGACTATTTGGAATATCAACAGTTCTATCATCAGTTGCCTGTTTGTATAATTCAATTTTGTTTTGTGGATTTGCAGTTGGAACAGCGTACAAGTGTTTAATGCCTTCTTCTCCTGCATTGATTTCATTAAGTTCTTCAGAAGTAGCAACAAACATCCATGAGCCGTCATCATTGATTCTAAAATCAGTGATTTCATTCTTTGTTTTAATTCCTAAATCAATCAATTTAGCCGGTTCATCGGAAGAAGGATTAAAACACCAGATTGAACGACCTGCATTGTCATTGGCTGCATACCATTTAATAAAATATGCTTTTCCATCGTTTGCAAATTCAATGTAATCTTTGTTCTCAGATTCTGCACCACGTGTATAAATAGCGTCATTTACAGAAACATCAACAACTGTTCCGTCTGGTTTTGTGTAAATAAGCTGTCCTAATGAAGGGGCCTTTTTTCCATCAGTATATTTAATTGAATCATTTTTAGCGTTGAAAAGTGTATAAATACCTTGTGCAGCTTCAGGAATATTGGAATATGGATTTTTCTTAATTTCTAAAATTGGCTGAAGTGTTGAATAGTCAATTTCCTGCCCTTCTACTGCATCTTCAATTACACCAGAAGCTTTACCATCTTCATCATATTTAAGAAGATTGGTTGTTTCATTTTCTGCACTTCTGCTGATTGAACGGGCTGTAGAATCAGAAAAAACTGAACCTATAGCTTGTGCATCTGTAAGGTTGAATTTAATTAATTTTGTTGCATCATTAATAGTGTGTCCTGGCTTACTAGGGCTGTCATTTGTTGGGTTTTTACAAGCTGTAAATAGCATTCCAAGCATACCTGCCGTTACAATGAATGCGTTTAATTTGTTTTTTTTCATGGTTTTTACTCCTATTTTGAAAACTTATTCATTACTGCAATGGTAAAATGAACTTTTTAACTTTCATAGAGTAAAAAACTCACAATTTTGGGGGGAAGGCTGCAACGTCTCGTTTTTGAATCAATTTGTATTTGTAGGAATAAGTACCTTTTTATTTTTTGAAAATATCACTATGTGTACCT
>JAKSTL010000075.1 GCA_024402595.1 Treponema sp.
AGCGAGATATCGAGCGGTTCTGGCTGAGGCTTTCTGACCGGTAGTTATTTTTTTTTGTACTTTGCCTGTAAAAACAGTTTTTAATTCCCAATGCACAAAAAAACGCAAAGGAAGAAGACGGATGACAGAAAGGCTCTGAGTGCTGTTTGGTAGTTTCCTTGCAGCGCTCAGCGTCTAGCGAGATATCGAGCGGTTCTGGCAGACGCCTTCTGACTGGAAGTTTTTTTATTTGTAAATTGTACTAAAAACTGTTTTTAATTTCACAATGCACAAAAAAACGCAAAGGAAGAAGACGGATGACAGAAAGTCTCTGAGTGCTGTTTGGTAGTTTCCTTGCAGCGCTCAGTGTCTAGAGAATTAGTGAGAACGGTTCTGACAGACGGATTCTGGCCCGCAGATAGTTTTAGCTTAGTTGTTTTATGATTTTGTCACACCAAAGGTCAAAATCGGGGTCTTCGATTTGGCATTCTGGATGAGACATAACATATTCAACAGTTTCTTTTATTCCCTGATCAACGCGTTTTGTAGCAACAAAATCTGGAACCAATGATTTTAACTTTGAACAGTCAAAGACAACAGAGTTAGCTTTGTCTCCAATTAAACTGCCAGTAAAATCATAATCGCTGTGAGCAGCAAGATAAGTTGAAGGAGCATAAACTGCTTTTAACTCTACTCCCAAGGAACTGGCAATACACTGATAAATCTGATTCCATGTTACACTTTCATCAGACATAATTTGTACAGCTTCTCCTATGGCATGAATATTTCCCATAAGTCCAACAAAACCTTTGGCAAAGTCTGAATTATGAGTTAGTGTCCATAAGGAAGTTCCATCTCCATGAATAATTACAGGTTTACCTTCTTTTATTCTTTTTACAACCTGATAGCTTCCTTTGTTTCCATGTACGCCTAATGGCACTGACCGTTCATCATAAGTATGACTTGGGCGGATTATGGTTATTGGAAAACCTTCTTCCCGATAAAGCTTCATCAAATAATCTTCACAGGCAATTTTATTGCGAGAATATTCCCAATAAGGATTTGCCAGTGGAGTTTTTTCACTGATGATATAATTTCCTACTGGCTTTTGATATGCTGATGCGGAACTGATGTACATAAACTGATTAACTTTATTTTTTAAAAGTCTGTAATCTCGTTCCAATTGAGATGGTACAAAACCAATAAAGTCGCAGGCAACATCAAAGTGCATTCCTTTTAGTTTTTCTGCTACTTTTTCTTCATCATTTATGTCTACTGTTATAAAATGAGCTTTTTCTAAGCCTTCTACTTTGTTTCGGTTTCCTCTGTTTATTAAGTACAAATCCCAACCTTTCTGCAAAAGCAGTTTTGAAATGGCCATGGAAATTGTTCCTGTTCCACCAATAAATAATGCGTTCATTTTTTCTCCCATAAATATTAGATTAAGATACGCTCCTTATGCATCTTTGGGGCGTTGCGGGGAATAAAAACTTTTCTTGAAAATATGGATAGTCAAGGCGTTTGTTTTTATAGGGTTTCCCCGCTGGGTGGGTAGCGGAAGCCCGCAATTTTGCGGGCTGTAGCGAGGGAGGGGCTCCTCCCTCCTTTGTTATTATTTTACTACAATGCAAGCTTGTAGATTTCGGCAATATCATCGCTGGTAAGCTGAACAAAGCCACCGGTTTTTCCACCTTCTGGGAGGCCAAAGTTTTTCACCAACTGAGGAATGTCTTCGGCTTTACCACCAACTTCTGCCATTTTTGAAGGCATGCCAATGGAATCCAAGAAGGTTCTAAAAGCGGCAATTCCTTCTTTTGCTGTTTTTTCGGGATTAGAGAAATCCATTTTACAGCCCCAAACACGAACGGCAAACTGAGCAAAACGCATTACATCGTGTTTCATAACATAGGTCATCCAAGCGGGCATTATAACGGCGAGACCTGCACCGTGAGCACAGTCGTAAAGTCCAGAAAGTTCGTGTTCAATTCCATGGCTGTTCCAATCCTGTGCACGACCGACTCCGACGATATTGTTATGTGCAACCATGCCTGCCCACATAATGTTGGCACGAGCCTGATAATCGTTTGGATCGGCAATAACTTTTGGTGTTTCATTGATCATGGAAAGAAGAACTGCTTCGCAAAGGCGGTCTGTGGTTTCGACATTGGTTGTATTTGTAAAATATCGTTCGCAAACATGGGCCATAATGTCTGTTGCTCCACAAGCGGTCTGATAAGGTGGCAAGGTCTGTGTAAGGGCTGGATTCAAAACTGAAAACTTTGGTCGAATCATATCGTTTCCAAAACCTCGTTTTACCATTCCATCTGATTTTGTAATAACCGAATCTGGCGAACCTTCTGAACCAGCGGCGGCAATTGTAAGAACGGTTCCTACAGGAAGAGCGGCTTTTGGCTGAGCTTTATAGGAATAAAAATCCCAGAAATCGCCATCATAACAGCATCCCAAGGCAATGGCTTTTGAACTGTCGATTACTGAGCCACCACCAACTGCCAGAATAAAATCAACACCATTTTTTTTTTTTTCTTCAATTCCTTCGTAAACTTTTGTGTCTAATGGATTTGGATGAACTCCGCCCAACTCAACATATTCAATGTCTTCTGCTTCCAGTGATTTTTTTACTCTATCTAAGAGGCCAGATTTTACAACTGAACCACCACCAAAATGAATTAAAACTTTAGTTCCGCCAAATTCTTTTACCAGCTTTCCTGTTTGATTTTCTGTATCTTTACCAAAAGCGAATTTTGTTGGGCTATAAAATGAAAAATTCTCCAAAATCAATAAATCTCCATAATTTGTAATTTTTTTGGCAAATCCGTTCTGGACATACACTTTTAGTCTATATTTCTATAAATTTGGAGGTATGCTTACATTCCGCAACTTGTCATAACTTGTCACAATCTGCCGTAAATAAAATTCTCATTCATTTCTGATTCATTTTTGATAAATTTTAATTGCAGCAAATAATTTTCTATATTAATTGTAAGCGTGATTTATTTTTTCGCAAACATGTTTCTATAAAAAAATTGGATAAAACTCTAAAAGATTTTTTTCACTCTTTCTACAATTTTTTTCAGTTTTTGTTCTACATTTTGGCTCATTGTGGATTAGAATTGATTTTATGGAAAATTTATCAAATTCAGATATTATTACACGGGAATATTTTAATTCTCTTTTATTGGAAACACGGTACATAGACAGTTCAATTCCTTCCACTAAAATGGAATTGTTCGGTAAAACTTTCTACACTCCAATTATGACAGCCGCTCTATCCCATCTTGGAAATACTGCAGAAAACGGTATGATAGTTTATGCACAAGCCGCAAAGCTTTCCAATGCGGTTCATTGGGTTGGTATGGGCGAAGACAGGGAGCTGGAAGAAATCATTGCTACTGGGGCTGCAACCATAAAAATTATTAAACCACATCAGGACAACAAGGAAGTTTTTCGAAAAATTGAACATGCGGTAAAAGCGGGATGTTTTGCTGTGGGAATGGATGTAGATCACTCTTTTAATGGTCAAGGTGGCTATGACAATGTTCTTGGTCTTCCAATGAAAGCTAAAACCACAGAAGAATTAAAGTCTTTTGTTCAGGCGGCTGGTATTCCTTTTATTGTTAAAGGTGTTCAAAGCGTTCAAGATGCTCAAAAATGTGCAGAAGCGGGTTGTGCAGGCATTGTTATTTCCCATCATCATAATATGATGCCTTTTTCGGTTCCTCCCCTATTTATTCTTCCAGATATTCTTAAAGCCGTTGGTGATAAAATGGAAATTTTTGTGGATTGCTGTATTGAAAGCGGAATGGATACTTATAAAGCACTGGCCCTGGGAGCAAAAGCCGTTTCTGTTGGGCGACATTTAATGCCTATTCTTAAAAATGGTCCTCAGGCAGTTTCTGACCGCATTAATCAAATGAATGGTGAACTTGCTTCGATAATGGCTCGCACGGGTGTTACAAGCTTAGATAAAATGGATAAAACGGTAATTCATAAAAAAGATTTTTAATATCTGGTCGTTCCGGTTCACTGCGTTCACCGTCGGCTGTTCCGGGCGCCCCTACGGTTGGTGCTTCGCACGGAAGTTTTTTTACCAAAAAACTCCCCCCTCCATAGCCTAACGAAAATCTTATTTCGTAGGATAAATAATTTTGTCAAGGCTTTAAGCTAGCCGAAGGCGTGCGTGCCTTGACGAAATTTTATAGCCTAACGAAAATTTCATTTCGTAGGATAAATAATTTTTAAGGATTTTATATGATTTTAGGAACTTCATCATCTCTTCAACACAATTCTCCAGAAGAATGGGCTCAAAAACAAATAGCACTAGGTTTAAAGGCAGTTAATTTTCCAGTTACATTTGAAGCTGGGGAAGAAACTTATATGGCTTATAAAAATGCCGCAGATAAAGCGGGGCTTTTAATTGCCGAAGTTGGAGTTTGGCGAAATACTCTGGCCGCCGATAAATCTGAACGAGTCAAATGGATAAAATATGCAGTAGAGCAACTTAAAATGGCCGATAAAATTGGTGCTTTATGTTGTGTTAATGTTGCAGGAACTCCTCATGGACCTCGCTGGGATGGTGGTTATAGAGAAAACTTTACTCAAGAAACTTATGCTCAAACTGTGGAAATGATTCAGGAAATAATTGACGAAGCAAAACCACAAAAAGCAAAATATTCTATAGAATCAATGCCATGGATGATTCCAAGCACCCCCGACGAATATGTAAAACTTATAAAAGATGTAAACCGTTCCGGCTTTGGAGCACATCTAGATGTTGTAAATATGATTACCAGTCCGGAAAAATATTTTTTCAATGATAACTTTTTACGCGAATGTTTTGCAAAATTAGACGGACAGATTTTAAGCTGCCACCTAAAGGACATTCGTTTAAAAGAAGAATTTACTTTCCAACTAGAAGAATGCGCCTGTGGTCAAGGTTCTTTGGATATTAAACTATTTGTAGAATTGGCAACAAAACAAAATCCAAATATGCCTATGATTATTGAACATTTGAACACAGATGAAGAATACATTTCCAGCGTAAAATATGTTCAGAAACTGCTCAAATAATTGTAATACAACCAATGCCAGTAACTTTTCTTCATTGAGTTATTCCGGATAACCTTATGTGTGGGTTTAAGAATCTCAACCACCACAAAAATTATTGGCATTGTGAAACACAAGTCAACAAATCCTTAGCAAAAGTTTTTAATGGAATATTATATCTTTTGGCCAGTTCCAAATAAGTTGCATCATAAAAAGACAGATTATATTCCTGTGCATAAGTCATAATTCTTTGCATTGTATCTGTATCTGGCTGAGGATCTGTATAAATTGGTAGTTTTTTTACCAATTGCATTATTTCAACCAATTGTACTTGAGAAATCCTTGTAGAATCTCCATCTTTCTTAGTTTTTGCCGCATTAAGTAGAATATTTCCAAATTCAAACCAGAATAATTGAGGAACATAAATCTGACCATTTTGTGAAACAAGATTATCTATAAAATCTAAAGCTTCACTATTTTCATCATCACAATAAAGTGAAAGAAAGGCAGATGCTATGTAAGAATTATCAAAAACATACAAAGGAAACGCCATTTGCATCAATACTTTCTCCCTTCATCACGCAACTGTTTGATTTCATCAACTGTAATAGAACCAGATTTTGAAACGATATTGTTTCTAATTTCTCTTAATCTTCTTAATGCATCCAAAGCTTCTGTATTAGCGGCTTTTTGTGGGCTTTGCATAACAGCAACAGGTTTTCCATTTTTTGTAATACGAATTGTTTTACCTTCTCCAACATTCCTTAACAATTCCGCAAAATAAGTTTTAGCCTCAAAGGAACCGACATCAAAAAAATTATTTGAAACTTGAGTCATTGCTAAAGCCATATTAACCTCCAGAAATTTTATATACTGATAAGATAATATGCTAAGAGTTTAAAGTCAACTAGTTTTTAAACCAGTTTTTTTATTTACTATCAGCTACAAGTACACCGGTCCATTGCCCAGGATTTTCAATGAAGTAATTACATTGATTTAAATATTTTTGTGCTGGTTTATAGGAATCAACAATTTTTTGAAAAAGTTTTTTTGCAAAAATAAAATCACCACTATAAAAATGATTTAATCCTTGTGTGAATAAATCATACATTTCTTTATTTCTTAGATAATCATTGATTTTGATGGGTTCAAAAATTTCTATGGGTTCAGTTTTGCCAACAACAATTATTTTTCCCATATTCTGCCAATATACATCTGTCAGAATATCTTCCGCCTCATTTTTAGTATGCTGAGAACAGATGAAATATGTGTTGAATTGTTTGTTTAAGCCCTCCAACCTCGACGCCAAATTAACTGAATCTCCAAACATGGTATAATCAAATCTTAAATCTGAGCCCATATTACCAACAACAACATCTCCGGTTGCCAAACCAATTCTTGCCAAGATTTTTTTTCCATATTTTGAATTAAAATATTCATTCAATTTTAATAATCGCTTCTGATAATTCAAACAGGTAGAAACAGCTACAGCAGCATGATTTTGAATATTTGCAGGAGCATTCCAAAAAGCAACAATTGCATCACCAATGTATTTATCAATAGTTCCACCAGATTCTATTATAATTCTTGACATTTCCGATAAATATTCATTTAGCATAGATGTAAGTTTTTCGGGTTTCATACTTTCAGCCAAACTTGTAAATGATTGAATATCTGAAAACATAATAGACAAATGCTTTTTTTCGCCACCAAGTTTTAATAAATTGGGATTTTCAATTAGTTTATCAATAACTTTAGGACTTAAATATTGACTGAATGCAGATTGTATAAAACGTTTTTGCTTTCTTTGAAAAGAATAATTAAATAAAATAGTAGAAATAAATGACAAAAGAAAAGCAACTGTAGCTGGAATTACTTCTATAAATATATTTTCTTTAATCAAATAAAAACTTATAAAAATGAATATAAATAAAAACAATATAATTACTGGGAAAATTATTAAATTGCTGATTTTAAAAAATCTTTTTTCTACATACCACACGATAAAAACTGCAAAGATTATAAATACTAAAATCAATAAAACAGTTACGAATTGTGGTAATTTTTTTATGTAATCTTGGTTCAAATAATTATCTAAAGTAGTAATGTGAACTCCACCACCTGGGTAAGTTTTTGAAATTGGAGTTGCACAAACATCATAAAGACCTGGTGCATAAAAAAGTAAAAAAACATGGCAATCATTAAAGTTTTCGGGTGTCAATAAAGGTGTATCGCCTCTTTTTATCGAATTATAAGATTCTATTATTTCCCAAGCGCTGTAATGAGGATAACGATTTATATCACCTTTGTAATGTAAAAGAAAAGATTGATTTAATTCTTCAGCGGAAATCTGATTATTTAAAACAAGTGGGCTAATTCCTAAAGAAGGTATAATATTTCCATCAAGATTATATGAAAGATTTGCACTACGAATAATACCATCATCATCGCTAGTACCATTTATATTTCCTAAAAAGGCACAGGCAGATTTTATTGGTTCTATTGGAACAATATTTTTATTGTTAGAATACAATTGAGTTTGAACTACTCTACCACTTTTTTTACAGACAGCAGCAAAAAGTTCGTCATCTTCTTCACCATAAACGGAAGGTTCTGTAAAAAGCACATCCATAAGGATACTCTTTGCATTTCCTTGTGTAAGAAAATCAATAATCTGAGCATAAGCTTCTCTAGGCCAAGGCCAGCTCCATCCATTTACAGCAAGAGCCTGATTAATACTTTCCTGATCAACAGCTATAAAACAAATATCATCGTCAGGTTTGCAATAAGCTGCTGTGGCTTTTATCCGAGAGTCGTAGAGTTTGTTTTCCAGAAAAGTAAAAACATTTAATTTCCATAATACTATTGTCAGAAAAAAAATGAGAGATGATATTAAAATATAAAAATATCTTTTTTTTCGAACTATCATATGGAAATGAATATAAATAACCTTTAAAATTCACCAAGTTCAGCAGCAGCTTTTACTTTTTCCCAGGAAAGACCAGACTGTTCAATTCTGTCTATAAGGCCATCTGTTTTGAACTTTCTGGCTACATTACCTCGACGAATTGAAAAATATTCGTGTTCTGTAAAGCCCTTTATAAAGAAATTTGCTGGAACAGCACGGGAATATAAGAAAGTAAAACCATAATTTTGATCATATGGATCGTAATTATATTTATCTGTAAAACCACCAAAATATTCATACTGATAATTCCAAAGTTTTTTAGTTTCTATTTCATTATTGTCAAATTTGATATCAAACTCTTTTTCACTACTACTCTCTCGCCAATAAACTCCAGCCTGCACAGTTATATGTCCAGAAGCCTGTTCTTCAACTCCAACAAAAAGAAATTCTGCATCATTACCAGACAATGTAAATGTATAATAAGTTGTTCCAGTATCTTCATTCTTCTTTTTTACAACTTTCCAAGGTGAATTTTCAGCTTTTTTCTGTTTTTCCTCTTGTTTTTTTATCTGGACTTTTATTTCTTCCTGTTCAACTCTTTTTTGTTCTTCAACAGCTGCTTTTACAGCATTCTCTTTATCAATAATATATTTATCTTTTCTAATATCACCACGACTTATGGCAACAACTTCACCACTCTGTACATCTACAATTCTTGAATTAACCGAAAACATATCACCAGAACGCTTTAAAGTTCCATAACATACATAATCAACACCGGCAATCTTACCAATTTCTTTCGCTGAATTTTCATCAACTAATCCACTAGACTGGAATTTCTGTTCTTCAAGGATTTTCTGTAAATTTGAACGTTCAACAATCTTTACTTTATTCAAATAGAAAACTGCTTCTGTTAAAGCATCAGTAATGTAATTTTCAGTGGTTTTATCATTATTATCAGAACTTAATGCAACAAATGCACAACTGGCTTTTCTACCACCTTCAATTGTATTCATTAATTCTGAGGCAACATCTTCAAGTTCATCTACTACAGTTGCTTTCTGAGTTTCTCTTAAAGCTTCTTTACTGATTTTGCTATAAACTTCCCAATCATAAAGCATAGCAATAGCTGAATCATTAAAAAGCTGAACCTTTATTGTTTCACTCTGCAAAATATCATTTTCATAAATTGCATCTCCATACAAGTTATTTTCAAGTTTTCTAAAACCTGCAGGATTTAATTTACCATATCTAGAAGCTAATTTTGTTTCCTTTATTTCACTCTTATTCAATCTTTCCATTACATAGAATAAATTATCATTTACATAATAAAGCCATACCTGATTTACAGATTTATCTTGCAAATTATTCAATGTAAAAATCTTAATATTTCGCTTGTAGCCTTTCTGTTCAGCCTCAAGTAATTCATCATCAACAGGATTCAATTCGTAACCAGCCATCTTTGTTTTTGAGATGGATGTACCCCATTTCAAATCTTTATAACCAAATTTTGAATCGATTGTTGCTGCAAATAAACTTGTTGAAAGTGCAATTAATCCTACAAAAGCAATAAGTTTTTTTATCATGTTTGTTTTCTCCAGTTCTTTTGTATTCAAGTTGTAATACTTAGATAAAAATTAAGGTTGCAAAAAAACTTACCTTAAACCAGTTTCTTTTGAAGTAAATCCGACCCAGTAAGAACCGTATCTAGAACAACCGGAATGTCCCCAACCAGGTATAACTTTTATATAATATGTTTTACCAGATACAACTGTTCTAGTTGCATATCTGACTTCACCAGAACTAGCATAATCTGAAATCGTGTTTCCAATCTGATTAAAATCTTCATCATATAAATACACATATAAATCCGTTGCAGTACTAAACTTTAAGTAAATACGTTCATTAGCTGAATCTGCAACAAATTTAAACCAGTTTTCTTCTGTACCACCTTCACTTGCTCTTATCAGTTTTCCGTTCGCCCAATTATCAGCTTGTAATTGTGTTATAACTGTTTCTGGTTGTGCAGGAAAACTTGTAACACCTATCCAATAAGAACCGTATCTAGAATAACCGGAATGTCCCCAACCAGGTATAACTTTTATATAATATGTTTTACCAGATACAACTGTTCTAGTTGCATATCTGACTTCACCAGAACTAGCATAATCTGAAATCGTGTTTCCAATCTGATTAAAATCTTCATCATATAAATACACATATAAATCCGTTGCAGTACTAAACTTTAAGTAAATTCGTTCATTAGATGAATCTGCAACAAATTTAAACCAGTTTTCTTCTGTGCCACCTTCACTTTCTTTTACAAGTTTTCCATTCTTCCATTCGTTGATAGTTAATTGTTTATATTTCTCTGCTATTCTACGCTCTTCAGCTAGTCTTTCTTCTTCGGCTCTTTGTTCTGCTGCCAATCTTTCTTCTTCAGCTTTTCTTTCTGCTTCTGCTTTTTTCTCAGCTTCTAATCTTATCTTTTCTGCCTTTTTGTTTTCTTCTGCTTTTTGTTTTTCTGCCTTTTTATCTGCTTCTATTTTCAAAACTTTTGCATTATCGGCGTCAATAATGTATTTATCCTTTCTAACATCACCACGACCAATTGCTATAACTTCACCACTTTGAACATCAACAATTCGTGAGTTTACAGAGAACATATCACCACTTCTTTTTAAGGTTCCGTAACATACATAATCTACACCCGCAATTTTACCAATTTCTTTTGCGGAATTTTCATCAACAAGACCGCTAGACTGGAATTTCTGTTCTTCAAGGATTTTCTGTAAATTTGAACGCTCAACAATTCTTACTTTATCAAAATAGAAAACCGCTTCTGTTAAAGCATCAGTAATGTAGTTTTCTGTAATTTTATCATCATTATCAGAACTTAATGCCACAAATGCACAACTTGATTTTCTCTTTGACTCAATCTTTTTCATTAATGCAGCAGCAACTTCTTCCAATTCATCTACAACTGTTGCTTTCTGTGTATTTCTTAAAGCTTCTTTACTGATTTTGCTGTAAACATCCCAGTCATAAAACATGGCAATTGCAGAATCATTAAAAACTTGTACTTTTATTGTTTCATTTTGTAAAACATCATTTTCATAAAGTGAATCTCCATACAAATTATTTTCAAGTTTTCTAAAACCAGTTGGAGACAATTTTCCGTATCTTGCTACAAGTTTTGGTTCTTTAATTTCTGTTTTATTTAATCTTTCAATTACATAAAAAAGATTATCATTTGCATAATAAAGCCATACCTGATTTACAGCTTTATCCTGCAAATTTTTTAAAGTATAAATTTGAATATCCTTCTTGTAGCCTTTCTGTTCTGCCTCTAACAATTCATCATCTACAGGATTTAATTCGTAACCAGCCAGTTTTGTTCTTGATAAAGATGTACCCCACTTCAAATCTTTATAACCAAATTTTGAATCGATTGTTGCTGCAAATAAATTTGCTGCAATTGCCACAAAACTTAAAATTAAAATTAAAAACGCTTTCTTTTTCATATATTCCACCTATTTTAAAAAATCTTCTTCAATTGCCTTGCACATATTCATATACGACCGACGTATGGCAGTTGCTTCATCGAAACCAGCAACTTTATCAAGCTGTTTTGAATATGAATATTTTGTATTTGCACCAGCAAGAACTTCTACACTGATAAAAGGATATGTCTGATAAGTTTCCTGTGTTTTTGTAAGTTCAGTATTTACAATTACTTTTGCTTTGTAATCATAAGCTCCAGATTTTACTACTATAAAATTGTTTTTAGTAAAAGACTCTGTAATCTTATCCAAAATCTGATTATTCTTATCAGCTTCTACTTGCACATAAATTGCTATTTGAGATTTTAATTCATATACCTTAGCAATTGAGGCAGCTGCAAGTGTATCAACATCGGAATATTTTTGAGTTTTTGATGGCGCAACGGCAAGGGCAAAATCATAAACTTCATAGTATTCTGTCAGGAATTCTTGTGCTTTTTGAATTGCAAGAATTTTCTCAAATTCATCTTCAATTAATAGAGCTTTTTTGTATGCAGCAGGGAAAATCTGTTGGGCTTTGTTCAATTTTGGTAATACGGCATTAAAAGCTTTTTCCCGGTTTATATAAGCAACACAAACATACATTCCATAATCGGGACTATAAAAAGGAACTGTATATTCTAATTGAAACAATGTATTGCCTGATGAAATATCTACATTCTGAGAAATACTTTTTCTTGAAATAAGTGAACCATCAGACTCAACAGCTGAGTATTCACTAGAAACATTTGATTCTATTATTGATTTTATTGTTCCATTGATTTCTGCAGCAGCTTTTGATTTTGCATCTGTGTCTGATGAACCAAAAGCTGAAGCTGTAAGGTATTCTGATTTAGGAAAAAGTTTATTTCTTCCTTCGTCTGTAACCCATATTGGAGCTTTTGTTTCTTCTTTTTTCTTAGATTTTGCAAAAACAGAAGAAACAAAAAGCGCATTCAGAATCAAAAGAACTATTACAATTCTGAAATTTTTATTCATATTAGTCTTCAATGATTTCCAAGTCCGAATCACCAAAATCCACTTTTGTTGCTTCTGGCATAAGAATTGTCTGTGTTAATTTTTCTGTCAAAACTGATTTTAAGAAAACTGTCTGATCATCATTATCTTCAACATCATCAATTGCCTTCTTCATCTGGAGATTGTAAAGGCCCTTTTTTATAGAATAAACTACATAATATGTATATTCATCTGTGTAATCAGATTCTTTTTTTGCTTTTCTTACACCTGGTTTTAATGTGCGAGTTTTAATCCAGTAATATGCTTCCTTTGTAAGTCCATTCAAAGTAAGATTTGCCATACTTGATGAATACAATTTTGCAGCACGTTCCTTTGTCTGCTTGTCAGTTTGTTTTGCATCCAATTCAGCAACAACTGTCTGACCAACTGTCTGCTCAATTGATGATGCAACTTCTGCACGAACATCTACCTGATCTGTCCAAGTTTTCAAAAAGTCTAAATCATTACCTTTGTTGGAAAGAACAAAAATTGCATCATCTGCATCAATATCCAAAGATTTACGAACTTTTCTCTGTGAACCCTCTGTTACTGCCTGAACCCAAGCTGGAATTTCAGAACCTGTAGCCTGTCCTTGATAATCAATTACAACAGGTCTTCCTGCATTCATTTTTGGAGCTTTACCTTTTGGTGCCGCAAATACCGGTGAGACCAAAGCCAATCCTAAAACTAATAAACCAATTACATTTTTTTTCATGATTATATCTCCCATGATGATTTAAAATAAAAAAAGGAATTCCGCCTTAACGGAATTCCTTTAAAATTTGCATATTAATTTTTGAAAAGAGTATTATATTACTGAACTGAACTGAACTGAACTGAACTGAACTGAACTGAACTGAACTGAACTGA
>JAKSTL010000076.1 GCA_024402595.1 Treponema sp.
TTGGATCAAAATCGAACTAACGAGGTGTACCAACAACTTTTACTTCAAGATTTTCTGTATCAAGTTTACCAACTGGAGCTTTTGGATGAACCATATTTGGAATCTGTCGAGCTGCTTCTTCAAGTTTAGCTTCAAGTTCTTTGGTTTCTGCTTCCAATGTAGAGATTTCTTCTTTAATTGCTTTACCAGCCTGAATAAGTTCCTGTCTCTTGTCATTATCCAGTTTTTGCTTCATTGCCTGAGCGTTTTCATTACGCTTTTGCTGAAGTGCTTGTAATTTTGTTACAGATTCAGTTCGTTTGTCAAATAATTCTACAACCAAATCTGCATCAGCAGTCATATTTCTGTTGATAATGTTCTGTTTTACAGCATCAATATTATCTTTTATGAATTTATAGTCCAACATTTTTTGGAGCCTCCTAAATATATTTACAAAAAATTATTCTTAATTTACTAAAGCGTAAGTGATTGTTACACCCGCTGTAATTGTAATTTCACCTTCTTCCAGCTGGAATGGATTAGAAAAAGTCTGATCATTATTTTTGAAAAAAGGTCTGAATGTAGTATAATTACCATTTTCTTTAATGTCCATAACAGAATCCAAAAGACAGCCACTTGCACCAGCATAAAGAGAAGCGGTATCTTTTGCATCTTGAATGGCGAGGGTTCTAGCCTGACGCAAAGCTGTAGTTTTATCTGAAATTAAATATTTGTAATCAATAAGAGAAATTGCACCATTTATGATAGCACCATTGATTACATTTCCAATCAATTCTGAATTACGAATTAAAACAGCGATGGTATTTGTAACAATGTATTTTCCATTTGCATCCTGGGTAATTTTATAATCAAAAGTGGAAATATCAGTTTCATCTACACCAGCTTCTTTAATTTTAGAAATGGCTTTTTCTGTGTTTGATGCATTTTTATCTATGGCGGTATTCACAATCCATTCTGTGTTTTTTACTGAAAATCTGATGGAAAGCAAATCTGGTTTAAGATTAACGGAACCTTGGCCAGAAACTGTAATAGTTTTTACAGGTTCAACAGGCTTTTCCACTTTACAAGATGAAAAGAGCAGTGCAGTTCCAATAATTGTACAAATAAATATTTTTTTCATTAACATTTTTCTCCTAAAACAATAAGTTTTTATTTTATAAAAAGCAGATATCTACTTTTGGTTTTCTATAAAGTTTATTTATCTAACATTTATATAAAATCTTTTTAAATATGTAATTCGTTTCTTTGCTTCATCCCAATAATCACTGGAAGGAAAATAATTTATTACATTTTCATAAGATTTTATAGCTTCTTTTATATTTTTTAGAGGAGATTCGGCTTCTAAAATCTGTCCTTGGAGGAAATAAGCCTGATCTCTAAAATTGTTGGAATGGTCCAGAAAATCATTAAGCAATTTGTTAGCTTCTATGTATTCCCGTTCAATAATGAGATTTTTTACTTCATCAAGATAGGCTGGTTCTGAAATATTCCATTCCTCTTCATCTTCCAGTAAAAGTTCAACATCATCTTCTCTGTCGTTGTGGGAATATGCATAAACAAAATCTTCATCAAAATTATCTGAAAAATCGTCAGCAAAAGTATCTTTATGATTTTTTGTAAAATTGTCAGAAGAATTGTACTCAGAAGCGTTTTTGTGATAATCAGAAGTATAATCATAACGATTAGTAGAATTATTATTCGGCAAATTATCAGAAAGAGTTTCAGTAAGTTTGTCTGTAAGATTATCTGCGTTTGTTTTTTGGAAATTATTAAAATCTGTTTCGGCGGATTCCATAACAGAGGATGAGGTTTTATTGTCAGGTATGTTATTTGATAAAATATCGTTTTCTTTTGTAGAAATATTTTTGTTCAATGGGGAATCTTTTGAATAATCGTTTTCTGGTTGGTATGCATTCTGTACAGTTTCATTATTTTTTATTGCGTTATCAGAACTTGTTGCAGGTAAAACTGTTTTTTTTGGAACAATTGCTGAATATTCGGGAGCAATAACTGTATTTTTTGAGGAACCTTTTTCTTCAAGCACAATAACTTCAAGATAATCATCAATATATTCGCCCGTAAGATTATCAATTTTATAAAAATGCTGAATCTGTTTTCCAGCTTCTTTTGCGAAAAGTGTATATTTTGTATCTGAAGCGCCAAGTTTTCGTCCTCTGCTGGCAAGATTGTTATAATCAGAAAGTGAACCCATATAAACCCAGCCCGTTCCAGGATAAACAACTTCAAGATTTTCACCTTTTTTCATAGTTACACTTCTGGATGGCAGGAAAGAATCCTCTGAGTTTTCTGTAATTTCATCAAATGGTTCCTGATTATCAGTTTCTTCTTCTGCAAAGTTATCTGTAAAATCTGTGGAAGATTCGTTTTCTGTGTTTTCAGCTGTATTCAGCGTATTTTGGGATTCATTTTGATTTTCAAAAATATTTGCATCTTCGAAAGCTTTTACTTCGTCAAGATTTCTATTTTCAAGATTTTCTGATTCATCATTTTCAATATTTTCGTTGTTTAATGTTTCTGAGTCATCTGTAGAAAAATCATCAGAGTCAATAGAATCTGCCGCAGTATCAATTTCGGACAAATCTTCATCAACTGGTATAATTACAGCTGGATTTTCATCTATGTTTTCATTTGGATAATCGAGCAATTCATCAAGAACAGGTTCTTCTTCTGGCTCATTTTTTGGTTCTTCGGGAGTTTCAGTTGTAATTTCGTCTTCCAGTGGCAAATCTCGAACAAGAGGTTCTTCAAAATCTTCAAAATCTTCTAAATCTTCCAAATTGAGTTTTTCATTTGTGTTAAGATTAAAAGAATTGTTAGAAGAAGCAGTTGAATCTTCTGGATTTTGAGAAAGGTCGGGAGAATCTGACTGAATAGAAGTATCTGTAGTTAAATCTTTTTCTGGTGGAACGGTTTGTTCTGTAGATTCAGTGGCGTCGATAACAGGTAAATCATCCAATTGTTTAGTATCATTAGACGCACAAGAAAAGGAGATGAATGAAAAAAATAAAACTAAAGAAAAAAGCGAAAGTTTTGTTAAATTTTTCATGGGGCAGCTCCTAATATATCAGAAATTAGTCTGTCATTAGTCTTTTTTAGACTTTCAATATCCTTTTCAGAAGGAATTGTAAACCATTGTTTAACTTCCTCCTCCGACCATTTTTCTTTTTTATCTCTGGTGATGGTATAAGATTCTTCAATTTCTGGTCCGTTGGGAACTAGAAGAGGCTCGGTTAAAGTATATAAAACTTTTTCTTTTTCTGCTCCTTTTTGATTTTTCGATTTTCCGGCCAGGCTAAGCACCAACAGCAAAAGAATCAAAATAGAAATAATCAAGCCGATAATAACAATGGAAAGCTTTTTGTTTTCTTCGTAAAAACCGGTTAGTTTTTCGATTGTTGTTTGAGAAAAAGTTTTAATTTTATCAACAATATCTAAAAAGATTTTTTTTATATCCATTATTCAGCCTGATTTGAACTTTCTTTATTTCTTTTTGGTGGTCTTGGAGGCAAAACAACACCTTCTTCTGCTGGAACATCTTCATCAACAAAGTCCTTGGTTTCTCGATCAATATCTGCACGACGCTTAATGTCTTGATCAATGCGAAGGGCTATAACTTTACTGATTCCAGATTCTTCCATGGTAATTCCAAGCATTGTGCTGGCACCCATAACAGTTTTTTTATTGTGGGTAATAACAATGTACTGACTTACATTTGCAAAACTTTCCAATGCTGTAACGAAACTAGAAACATTTTTATCATCAAGAGCGGCATCAATTTCATCCAAAAGACAGAATGGAGAAGGGCGTACTTGATAAGTGGCAAAAAGTAATGCAACCGCTGTCATGGTTTTTTCACCACCAGAAAGCAAGGCTATATTTTCAAGTTTTTTTCCAGGAGGTTGTGCGTAAATATCAATACCAGATGTCAGAATGTTTGTTGGATCTGCCAATTTTAATTCAGCGCGGCCACCATTGAACAATCGACGGAACATATTGTGGAAATTCTTTTTAATCTGATTATAGGTTTCCAAAAACATTTCCGCAGATTTTGATTTAATTTCTTCCGCAACCCTAGTTAAATTCTCCAAAGATTTCTGAGTATCTTCAAAATTCGCCTTTTGTCTTTCGTATCTTTCGCGAACTTCGGCAAATTCTTCCAAAGCCATTAAATTTACACTGCCTAAAGATGAAAAAACTTTTCTAGCATCTGCCAGTTTTTCTCGCAATTCAGCCGCAGGAGTGTTAATTTTGTACATTCTCTCTTCAAATTCCATTAAATCTCTGGAATATTGATCTTGGAAGTTCTGCTTAATATTTCGAATATCATTTTCAGAAGAATTTACATTCAAAGTAAGTCGTTCATATTGTTCCTGATACCTGTTTTGTTCTTCCTGCTTACGATTTAAGGCATCGCTTTTACCAGAAACGCTTTTGTTGCAGCTGGCAATCTGTTCATCAAGGGCATTTAATTCATCAGCAAGCTTTCTACCACGATATTCAATTTCCGCCAGTTCATCCTGCAATTCAACAATCTGCTCGTTAATTTCTTCAGAGCGTTTTGTTTCGGTAAAAAGTTCATCTTGTGTTTCTCTAAGCAGATTCTGTTCGGAAGTCAAACTTCTTGTCTGGAAATTAATCTGATTTTGAGCCGAAGAAATTTGTTCCCTCATCTGAATTTCATTTTTTTCCAGCTTGTACAAAGTTTCTTTGTATTCTTCAATTTTTTTGCTTAAGCCAATGTTTTCCGCATTCAAATCAGAAATCTGTTTGTTAATTTCTTCAACCTTTCGCTGATTTTCAAGAATTTCTTCATCAATAGCCCGTTTTTTTGTCATAATACCTTCTGGCGACAAAAATTCAGTAATAAAAGCAGGGGAGGCAGAAAGATATTTTTCAATGGAAGAATCCAGATTATTTAAATAAACCGAAGTCTCGTCAAAAGCTTTTACCGCTTCGTTCAAGGTTTCGTAGGCAGCAGTTTCACCTTTTTTAGCCTGACCGACAAAATCTGCAAAAATATTTTTTCGACCTTCCACAAATATTTTTAATTTACTAAGATTTGTATCTAACTCTTCCTTAGCCGAACGCATTGCCGATTCACTAAATCCCGCATCCTTTAATTTTTCATCCAGAACTTTAACAATATCTTCCGTAATAGATGCCAGTTTTACCTGCAATTCGCCCCGAGTTTTTTCCAGAAAAGTGATTTTATTTTCCAAAGCATCAGCTTGCTTATCATTTTCTGTAATCTGAGAACTGGAAGTTTCAATATTTTGTGTAAAAGAATCAATGTTCGATTTTATATCATTCAGCTGTTTAGTTTTTTCGTAAAGAGAAGCTTTCTGCTCATCAATTTCTTCTTGAATATTATCAATTCGCTCCTGAATGGCGTTAGCTCTAACATCCAAACTGCTAATTTTTTCCCTGATTTCAGAAGCCCGCGTATTAAACTGCTTAATTAAATCAACCTTACCATTTTTTTCCTTACCAATACCAATCAATTCCGACTGTTTAGTATACAATTCTTCCTGCATGGCCTTAACCTTATCCATGTTTTCAGAAATAGTATTGTTGATTTCTTCAATTTCCTTACGAACTTTATCTCGCTTAGAAAGAACGGTTTTTAAATCCTCTTCATAACGAGCTTTATCTGTAACAAAATTCTTAAGGCGAATAAGAGTTAAATCCAGTTCACATTCATAAATTTCCTGCTTAACTTTTCGCCATCTGGTAGTTTTTTCAGATTGAATTTTCAAAGAATCATACTGTCGCTTAATTTCATTCAAAGAAATCTCAATCTGCTGCATGTTTACCCGAGTTCTTTCCAATTCTCGTTCAGCTTCTGCACATTCCGCCTTACTTCTAGAAATTCCCGCCGCTTCTTCAAACAAATAACGACGGTCTTCAGGCTTACTAGAAAGAATCTGATCAATTTTTCCCTGTTCCATTACAGAATATGCCGCTTTTCCAACACCCGTATCCATAAAAAGACGACGAATTTCTGTAGGACCCGCAGGCCGCCTGTTAATAAAAAATTCCTGATCTCCAGAACGGTATAATCGTCGAGTAATTTCAATTTCTGGTTCATCAAGAGGAAGAAGACCTTTATCATTGCACAAAGTAAGCGTAACTTCCGCCGCATTCAACGCAGCCCGCCGTTCAGTACCATTAAAAATAACATCTTCCATCTTTTCCGCTCGCAAGTTTTTTGAGCGATTTTCTGCCAAAACCCATTTTATCGAATCTACAACATTACTTTTTCCACAACCATTAGGTCCAAGCAAAGCCGTAATTCCTTCCGCAAAATCAATGTGAGTTCTGTCAGCAAAAGATTTAAAACCATGAATATCAAGACTTTTTAAAAACACAAAAATCCTCTTATTTTATCATACAATTGAGTCTTAAAATTATAACGATTTTAACCCTTTAATTCAATGATTCTTCAAGGCAGAATGCTTTTGTTTTTAGATTGGGCGCAATGCAATTTTAGAATAAAAATCTTGTGAAAGAAACTTCCAACTTAACCACTCTCCGGTGTTCCATGGCTTACCTACGGACGGCTTCGCTCCGCTCAGCAGCTAGCGCTCCATTCCATACCGGGCGCAAGGCCCTGTTTGCATTAGAGGAAGTTTATTAACTAGTTCGCTTTCGCGAACGTTGCATACCGGTCGCAGACCTGTTTGCATTAGAGGAAGTTTATTAACTAGTTCGCTTCCGCGAACGATGCATACCGGCGCAAGGCCTGTTTGCATAATTGGAAATTATTAACTAGTTCGCTACCGCGAACGATGCATACCGGGCGCAAGGCATCAAGACAAGATGTAATGCACACTATTCTCTTGGTTTTATGACTTTTCCGGCATAGATTTCTTTTGGGTAAACAATTATGCCTAGTTTTTTTTCAAGGGCGGCATATTTGTTTAATTCATATTCATCACCAATAACCAGATTTATACCCGTTTTTCCCGCTCTGGCAGTTCTTCCACTTCGATGAATGAAAAAATCTTCGTCATCAGGTAAATCCATTTGAATAACATGGGTTATATTTTGAATATCAAGACCACGAGCCGCTAAATCACTGGTAATAAGAATCTTAGTTTTACCACTTCTAAACTTATCAATGGCCGCTTTTCTAGACTGTTTATCTGCTTTTGCGTGCAATGCCATACATTCAATATTTTTATATTTTAGTTTTGAATAAATATTTTCCACCTGATCGGCTCTGGAAGTAAAAACAAGCACTTTTTCTGGCTTTTCCGCAGCAAGATATTTTCTTAAAGTTTCAATTTTGTCTCGTTGTTCCGCATAAAGAGCAATATGAGTAATATTTTTTTTCAAAACATCTTCTGGGGGTAATATTTCGTTTTCAATACCAACAAAAAACAATTTTACTGCCTTGTTGATTGTAGCAGAACAGGCAATAAATTGAGTTTTAGCTGGCATTAATCCACGAACTTCTTCCGTATCTGCAAAGGCTTCTTTTTTTACAAGACGGTCACATTCATCAAAAACGCAGGCAAAAATATCATTAGTTTTTAATTTTTTTAAACGAATAAGTTCTGCAATTCTAGCGGCTGTGCCAGTTACAATCTGAGGTTTTTCTTTTAAAACTTCAATCTGTCGTTTTATTGGCGCTCCACCAATTAAAAGTGCAGTTTTTTTATCTGTAATAGCTTTTGCGGCTCCATTTATTTGAGAAGCCAGTTCAAAAGTTGGTGCAATTATCAAGATTTTTACATTTTGAGAATCTTTATTTTGATTTTCTTCATTTTGTTCATTTTCCAGTCGTTGAATCAAAGGCAGAAGAAAAGCATAGGTTTTTCCAGTTCCAGTTTCCGATTGAAATACAACATTCTTTCCTTCAAGAATCTGTGGAATAAGTTTTTCCTGAACTTTTGTTGGTTTTGTAATCTCCAAAGCTTTTAATTTTTCATTAATGCTGTCGGAAAGGAGATTAAAAACATTGTTATTTTCGTTATTTTCAGTTTGATTGTTCATAAAACTAACTATAGCATACTCAAAAAAAATCTGCTACAATTAACAATATGAAAATCGGTATTGATACCTTTGGTTGTGAGCATGGTCAGTCAGGACAAGGAACTTATCTAAAAAGCCTTATTTCAAATCTGCCACAACATTCAGATTTACTATCTTCCGCTTCAATAAAAATCAATTCAAAATTGGAATACGAACTTTTTGGTTCCGAAATAGATAAATACACTTTTACTTGTGGTAAGGATATTCCTTATGTTTCTGTTAATATTCCAGACAACTTAAAAGCACAAAGATTCTGGCATATTCGAAGAAGCAAAAAGTTTACAAAGAAAAATGGTTATGATGTTGTTATTTATCCTGCCGCAGATAAAATGCTGCCAAAAAATTTTAAAACCGATGCAGTAGCTATTATTACAGGAGTTCTTTCAGACAGTCTAAACAAAATGACAAAAAGGGAGGCCAGAAGAATAAAAAAAGGTCTTTCTAGAGTTAATAAAATAATTGCATCTTCTGCATATATAAAATCAGATTTAGTTAAAAATGGTTTTTCTTCAAAAAAAATAGAAGTTATAAAGGTTGGAATTGACCATAAATTGTTTTTCCCATCTCTTCAAAATGATAACGATGTTGTAGAAATCCAACCCTTTGCAATTATGCGACCTTATTTTATTTTTGCTTCCCGTCTTTCGGATTATGATAAAAAACATATTGAACTTATAAAAGCCTTTAATTTGTTTAAAAAGCGAACAGGTTATCCTCACAGACTGGTAATTTCTGGAAGCCCAGGACCAAAAGCCGAAGAAATACAAACTTTTGTTTTTAATTCTGAATATGCCAGCGATATTTTATTAACGGGTTATTTTCCTCACGAAAGTTTCCCACAATTGTACAGCGGTGCAACAGCCTGTGTATTTCCTCCTGTAAATGAAGGAATAGGACTTCCTGTTCTAGAAGCTATGGCTTGTGGTATTCCTGTTCTTTGTTCAGATTCTGGAGCTTTAAAAGAAATTGGTAGTTCTGTTCCGTTGTATTTTAATTCTGACAACATTGAAGAAATTGCAGATTGTCTTCAAAAAATAGTGGAAAATCAAGAAATCTTTGCTCAAAAAGCAGAAGAAGGTTTACAGTGGTCTAAAAAATACAATCTGGAAGATTCTGTGCAAAAAACCATTGATTCTGTAATTAGTATAAAACTTCCAAAGAAATCAAAGAAAGAAAAACAGGCAGAAAGACAAAAAAAAATCCATCAAAAAACCATGGAAAATAAAAAGAACAAAAAAAATAATAAAAAATAAAGCTGTTTAACAAGTTTTTTACCAAAGATTCATTATCTAAAATCTACAGCATAAAAATCTACAAAACAAAGGGGATGTCCAAAAAGTTCGCATCATAGCGTCATCCTGAACTAGTTTCAGGATCTCACACTAAATCTAGTGGGAGTCTGAATAACTTCAGAACTGAATCAAGTTCAGCATGACAAATACTTATTGGACAGCCCCCTTTTTTATGATTATAGATATTTCTTGTTAAACAGCTTGCATATAATCTAAAAATTATTCAGCTTCTTTTTCAATTAAATCAGCTTTTTTTCCCGAAGTAGTTTCTGGAATCATCTGAACCAGACTTTTTACATTTTCGTGTTTATGTTGAAGAACCATATCTTTTGTTACTGATAATCGTTTGTTTCCTTTAATGTCTGGTATTTCAAACATAATATCAGAAAGACTTTTTTCTACAATTGTACGCAAACCTCGTGCACCAGTCTTTTGTCTGATTGCTTCATCTGCAATAGATTCAATGGCTTCTTTTTCAAAACAAAGTTCTGTGTTATCAATAGCAAAAGATGCCTGGAACTGTTTTGTAATTGCATTCTTTGGTTCTGTAAGAATAGAAACCAAATCGTCTCGAGTTAATTCTTTAAGAGCCACTGTAATTGGCATACGACCAATTAATTCTGGAATTAAACCAAATTTAACCAAATCGTCTGGGGAAACCTGATTCAAAAGATTCATTTTTGCAGTTTCATCAAGCTGGCCAACATTAGAACCAAAACCCATAGAATGAGAAGCAATTCTCTGTTCAATAATTTTATCAAGACCTACAAAAGCGCCACCTAAAACAAAGAGAATATTTGTTGTGTCAATCTGGAGCATTTCTTGATTTGGATGCTTTCTTCCGCCCTGTGGTGGAACGCTGGCATTAGTTCCTTCAATAATTTTTAACAATGCCTGTTGAACACCTTCACCGCTAACATCTCTAGTAATTGAAGTGTTTTCGCTTTTTCGTGCAATTTTATCAATTTCATCTATGAAAATAATACCGCGCTGTGCAGCTTCGATATTTCCATCGGCCGCATTTATAAGCTTTAACAAAACATTTTCAACATCTTCACCAACATAACCGGCTTCTGTTAATGTGGTGGCGTCTGCAATTGCAAATGGAACTTTTAACTTTTGTGCAAGTGTTTTTGCAAGTAAAGTTTTACCGCTACCTGTTGGTCCAATTAAAAGAACATTGGATTTTTCAATAGTTGGTGCATTTTCATCTTTGCCAACCATATCAGGATTGGTTAATGACATTCTCTTGTAATGGTTGTAAACAGCCACAGAAAGTGTTTTTTTAGCTTCGTCCTGTCCAACAACATATTGATCAAGGTATTTCTTGAATTGTTTTGGTGTTGGAACTTCTGAAAGTTCAATAGGTGTTAATTCAGAAGCTTCATAGTCTAATTTTTCCTGGCAGGCTGCAATACATCGGTTGCAAATAAAAGCTCCAGTTGGACTTTTTATAAGCCGTCGGTCTCTATCTGCTGGTTTACCACAAAAAAAGCAGAATGCAGTTTCATTGTAATTGCGTTTCATTATCTTTCCCTATATCTGTAAATATTCAAGTTATTTATAATTTTATTAAAAGTTTATTTTCGTGCTGGCATGACATGGTCAACAATACCATATTCAAGAGCATCGTTTGCAGACATAAAGAAATCTCTTTCCATATCTTTTGATATTTCTTCTGCAGATTTTCCAGTGTGTGCTGCAAGGTATTCAATAGACAATTTTTTAAGTCTGATAATTTCTTTTGCGTGAATGGAAATATCACTTTCCTGACCCTGAACGCCACCCCAAGGCTGGTGAATCATTACTCTGGAAGAAGGTAGGGCATATCTTTTTCCTTTTGTACCACCAGCTAAAAGAATTGCGGCCATAGAAGCGGCTTGTCCCATACAAATTGTCTGGATATCACATTTTACATATTGCATTGTATCATAAATTGCTAAACCAGCTGTAACTGAACCACCTGGGGAATTGATATAAATGCTAATATCTTTATCAGGATTTTCTGATTCAAGGAATAATATTTGTGCAACTGCTAAGTCGGCAGAAGCATCGTTGATTTCGCCATCAATAAAAACGATTCTGTCTTTTAAAAGTCTAGAAAAGATATCATAAGTTCTTTCGCCATTTCCAGTTCTTTCAACAACATAAGGTACTAAAGTGTTCATCTGTTCTGTCATAAAAAAATCCTTAAAATAAGTTTGATATTAATAATATAATCAATTTTTAAAAAAAAAGCATATATTTTTTAAAAAATAAGGCTTCTCAACAAGAAAAATCTTATTGAAAAGCCTTTTTTGATTAAGTAATAAAAATATCTTTAATTACTTTAATTTATCGCTGTTCAAAAAGTTCTTTAAAACTTAATTTGTCACCTTTAGAAACTTTAATCTCTTTATAGATTTCGTCATAAAGTTTGTTTTCTTTAGTGTCATCAATTAAATATTCTTTTGAACGAGGATCTTCGTAATGTTTCTTTACTTCTTCAACAGTCATGCCGCCTTCTTCTGCGATTTTAACATATTCTGCTTCGATTTCTTCTGGTGTTACAGAAATGTTTCTTTCGCGAATTAAAGTGTCAACGATAATTCTAGATTTAAGCATTTTTTCACTGTCGCCAGTCCATTCTTTAAGCATAGTTTCTTTTGTCTGACCTGAAGCAACAATCATTTTTTCCAACTGTTCTGGAGTTGTCTGGAACTGCTGTGCCATCATGCTCCATCTTCCATCAAGTTCTGCATTAAGCATTGAAGCTGGAATATCAAATGGATTCTTTTCTACAAGCTGTTCCAAAATGGAATTGTTCTTGAGTTCTTTAAGCTTGCGGCTCTTTGCCAATTCCATATTTTTAGTAATGTCAGATTTCATATCTGCCATTGTGTTGTATTTTTCGCTACAATCCTGAGCAAAATCATCATCCAAAGCAGGAAGTTCACGAAGTTTTACAGCTTTTACTGTTACTTTAAGTTTTTTAGTTGTTCCAGCTAAATCTGGATCTGCATCGTCTTTTTTATATTTCTTGGTAATTTCTTTTGTTTCATCTTTTTTCATACCAAGAATATCATCGTCGATTTTGTAGAGGTTTTCGCCGCTTCCAACTGTAAATACAAAGTCTTCTCGTTTTGTATCTGCAACTTCATTGCCGTTTTCATCTACTTCAAAGAAATCTACTGTTACAATGTTATCTTTTTCAACAGTTTCGTCTTTCTTGTCGATAACCATTGCATTTCTTTCCTGCATTGCTTTGATTTCTTCATTTACATCGTCTTCTGTAACTGTAACCTGTGGTTCTTTTACAGCAACTCCTGTAAAATCAACTTTCTCTGTCTTGATTTTTGGGAAAACATCGTATGTAACTGAATATTTTAATTCTTTTGTTACATCAAATGGAGGAAGTTCATCCATTACTGGCTGAGAATATGGTAAAGGACGATTGTCTGTTTCTTTATCTAAAACTTCGCTGAAAGAAGCATCAATAAGTTCGCTAATTGTGTCAGCTTTAAGTGATTCGCCATATTTTCGTTCCAAAACAGAAGCAGGAACATGTCCTTTTCTGAAACCAGGAATCTGAGCGTTCTTTACATACTTTGCCAATGTTGATTTATAAGTTTCTTCAACATCTTTTTTACTGATAGTAACAGTCAATTTTACTGCTGACTTTTCCAAACTTGTGAATTCTTTAGTAAGTTTCACGATTGTAACCTCTTAAATAAAAAAAGTTAAAAAAAAAGCGGTTCAGATTTTTTCTGAATCGCTTTCTGTTTTTTAGAGCGGGAAACGGGAGTCGGACCCGCGACATCCACCTTGGCAAGGTGGCGCTCTACCACTGAGCTATTCCCGCAAAATATATTTGCGTTTTCAGGTCTTTATTTTTATTTGTTATAAAACTAATAAAAATTAGAGCGGGAAACGGGAGTCGGACCCGCGACATCCACCTTGGCAAGGTGGCGCT
>JAKSTL010000077.1 GCA_024402595.1 Treponema sp.
GGGTGTGCATGGTATGGTTCATGTTACTGGTGGCGGTTTCTACGAAAATATTCCTCGTATGTATCCAAAAGCAAAAGCTGGCAAAAAACAGTTGATTTCCGTAATTAAACGAGACAGCTGGGATGTTCCACCTGTATTTGGTGAATTGATTCGCCGTGGTGCTGACATTAATTCTATCTACAATACATTCAATATGGGAATTGGTTTTGTTCTTGCGGTAAATGCAAAAGAAGCAGACGAAATTATTGATATGTTCAACAAAAATGCAGCAAATTATCACAAAGATTATTGTCCAGATATGAAAGCTTATCGTATTGGTCGAGTTGCCTATGCAGAAGGTGATGTAAACGGTCAGAAAGATGCAGTTTTGTTCGAAGACTAATTGGTATTTGATATGAAAAAAACAAAAGTAGCGGTTTTGGTAAGTGGCGGTGGAACAAATCTTCAGGTATTGATTGATTATCAGCTGGAGCAAGGTGAAAACTGCCCTTACGAAATAGTTGTTGTAATTTCAGATCATAAAGATGCTTATGCCTTGGAACGAGCGTCTAAGGCTGGTATTCCTTCCACAATTCGCAGCCCTTTTTCTGTAATGGGAAAAGAAGTTGCACAGGCTTCCACTAGAGATGAAAAAAGAACGGCTGTTAGTAATGCTATGCTGGCAGATTGTAAAAAGTATGAGGCTCAGGTGGTAGTAGAAGCTGGCTGTCTTACAGTTTTGGCTGGAGATATTCTAAAAGAATATGCTGACAAAATCATCAATTTGCATCCTGCTTTGCTACCAAAGTTTGGTGGTGTAGGAATGTGGGGACACCATGTTCACGAAGCGGTTTTGGCTGCGGGTGAAAAAGAAAGCGGTTGTACTGTTCATCTTGTAAATGAAGTTTGCGATGGCGGCGAAATCCTTTTGCAAAAAAAAGTTCCTGTTATGCCAGATGACACTCCAGAAACTTTGTATGCAAGAATTGCCCCGGAAGAGCACGAAGCTTTACTGGAAGGGCTTTTAATTATGTGCAAAAGAGTTTAAGTCTTATTAATTATTCTAGGCTAAAACTTTCTGGTAATAATTGGTCAAGAGTGAAGATTTTATAATCTGATGTACTCTTGGCCAAAATTATTTTAAAATCCTTTTTACAAAACTCAGCCATTACCTGTCGACAAACGCCGCAAGGTGGGCAAAAATCTTCAATCACGGCTTTTCCTGCAGAATCTTCCGGTCCACCAACTACAGCAATAGCGGCAAAGTTTAAAATTCCTTCACTGACTGCCTTAAAAAAAGCGGTTCTTTCGGCACAATTTGTAGGACCGTAGGCCGCATTTTCAATATTACAACCACCGTAAATCTTGAGTGGAGCTTTTTCATCTTTGCTTAAAAGAGCCGCCCCTACATGAAAATGAGAATAAGGAACATAAGAAAAATCCAGCATTTCAATGGCTTTTTCAATCAGTTTTTTGATTGTTTCTTCTGATAATTCTGACGACTTTGATTTTGTAACTTCCGACATATTTATCCTCTTTTCCGTTTGAACTAAATAATTCCCAGTTCAATAAATTGCAGAAAAACTTCCAGATAATCTGGGTCAAATTGCGTACCAGAGTTTTTACGCAACTGTTCCATAACAATATTTATGTCTAGCTGGTCTCTATAAACTCTTTGAGAGTTCATAGCATCGTAAGAGTCGGCAATGGCAACAATTCGTGCAAACTCTGGAATCTCTTTACCTTTGAACTTTCCTGGATAACCTTTTCCGTCATATCGTTCGTGATGATAAAGTGCAACTTGCTCTGCGCCAGGAATTGTTGTTAAGGTATGAAGGATTTTTCCGCCTTTTACCGTATGAGTTTTTATGATTTCGTATTCTTCTTCCGAAAGTTTGTTTGGTTTTTTAAGGATTTCATCTGGAATACCAATTTTACCCACATCGTGAAGAAGGGCCGCCATGCGTAATTCTTCAATTTTATCCTGACTCCAATTTAAGCCTTGTGCCAAAATAGAAGAATAAGCGGAAACTCGCATAGAATGTCCGTTTGTATATTCATCTTTTTCATCAATTGCCTGTGTAAGCGCCTGAGTCGTTTCCAAAATCATCAATTCAATTTGGCGCTGTCGTTCCTTTGCCTTGTTTGTCTGTTTGCTCACTTCTTCTTCAAGATTTTTTCGTAAATATTCCAGTTCAAGTACATCAGGTGTTTCCAAAGTAAACAAAAGTACCAGAGAAAGCAGTGCCGTAGAAAAGAAAGACAACAGATATTCAGGATAAAAAATCTGTAAAATTGAAGCACAGACTGGGAATAAAACTATGGTAGAATTAACCCTTAGCTGTGTTTTTGTAAATGAACTTCTTTTTTTTATAAGACAAATGGTAATCAAAATCAAAAAGAACAGAGGAAATATAAAATTAGCCAAAAACAGCGGACCTTTTTCGTAAACGCCATTTCGGAAATCAAAGATAATGCCAGTAAAAAGATTTATAATCAGCAGAATCAGATAAGTAATTATAAAACAATGTTCTGCAATTTTTAGTGGCCTTGGAGTATAAGAAATACAAATATAAACATACTGCTCTATTATGAATATGGCCAATAAGGCACTGTAAAGATAAATGCTGTTTAAAATAAAGTTTAAATAGGGTGGAATAACATCCGCATTGCTAATGGTGTAAGCAGTTACAATATCCATCAATCCAGAAACAACGGCTACATGAGAAAAGATATTGAATCTTTTGTTTCTGAGACTTGAACGGACAAACTGTTGTTGAAAAATTACACGGAGAATTACGAATATAATCAATCCGGCAATATCAAAATCAATATTGTAAAATAATTTCATTGTCATCAATTATATACTAAAAATCTAATTCTTCATAATGATTTTATGTCATTCTTTCCCTATAACGCTCATAAAAACTTCTATTTTGACCATTATTTGTGTAAAATGTAATTGTATGAAGTTATATATATCTGATTTACATTTTTATCATGACCTTCTGAATATGCAATTAGATAAACGGGGCTTTGCTTCTGGAGAAGAAATGAATGCCTACATTATTGAAAAATGGAATAACAAGGTTCGTGGCGGAGATATGATAATTGTTTTGGGCGATATGTTTGGTACAAGAGAGCCCAACTTAGTTAATGCGGTTTTGCGTAAACTTAATGGTAGAATCTGCCTTATTGAAGGAAATCACGATGCTATGTGGTTGAATAGAACTGGCTTTGACACAAGTCGTTTTGAATGGATTAAACCTTATGCAGAACTAGAAGACCACGGTCGTACAGTTATTGCTAGTCATTATCCAATGATGTGTTATAATCATCAGTATCAACTAAAAACTGACGGTTCACCTCAGACTTATATGCTTTATGGTCATGTTCACAACACTCATGATGAAAGATTAATCACTCGGTTTATGCAGCAGACAAAAGCTACTGAAATAACCGACAAAAACGGCTTAAAGGCTACAATACCTTGTAATATGATAAACTGTTTTTGTATGTTCAGTGATTATACACCGCTTTCTTTGAAAGAATGGATTGCAATTGACGAAAAACGCCGTGCAAAACTTATACAGGAGGATTTATGAAAATCTCTAAAATCGTTGCTGCTTTTGCAGTATTTACAATTTGTTTATCAGCTGCTTTTTCCGCTGATGATTATGGCATAAAAAATGTAGTTTCTGTGCCAGTAAACAAAAATGCTACTCCAGAAGCCAAAGCTCTTATGTCTTTTCTTGCAGACAATTATGGAAAAAAGGTTCTGTCTGGACAAATGGATTTAACTTGGAATGATACTGTTGATATGGCAGAACGAGTTTTTGCAGATACAGGAAAATATCCTGCAATTATGGGCTATGATTTTATGAACAGTCTTACTCCTGGTTCAGGTTATGGTCAGAATCAGACGGAAGAAGCTATTGAATGGGCAAAAAAAGGTGGAATTGTAGCATTCTGCTGGCATTGGCGCGTTAAAGGTACAAATAAAACTCCTGAGTTCTATACAAAATCTGGCGGAAATCCTAATGGAACCGATTTTAAAATTCCTTATGATTTGTCAACAAAAACTTGGGACGAAACTCCTGTGCGGGGCGGTTATGATTTCCATAAATTGCAGAAAGATATGGACAAAGTTGCAGTAAAACTTCAGCAGTTGCAGGATGAAGGTATTCCAGTTTTATGGCGACCTTTGCATGAAGCTAGCGGTGGTTGGTTCTGGTGGGGTGCTGCTGGATCAACTAAAACAGAAAAGGCCGAAAGATACAAAGCACTTTATCGCTATATGTTCGATTACTACACAAATGAAAAAGGTTTGAACAATCTTATTTGGGTTTGGAATGGTCAAGATAAAGCTTGGTATCCTGGTGATGAATATGTAGATATTATTGGTGTTGATATTTACGATGTGCCAAAGGATTATTCAAGTAAAAAGGCAAAATGGCTTCAGGCTGTAAATTATGCAGAAAATCCAGAACAGACACCAAAAATGGTTGCACTTACAGAAAACGGAACAATTCCATCTCCTTCAAAAATCCAGGATGACGGAGCATGGTGGTCATTCTTTATGACTTGGAATGATGGTCAGGAGAATAGTTTTCAAGAACACTTGAATCACAAAAATAATTTCTGGACTGGTGAACATTACAACACAGATGCTCACAAAAAAGAAGTTTACGAAAGCGACATAGTTATTACCTTGGACGAACTTAAATAAAAAAAATATAGCGATATGAAAAACTTTGATGTAATTATTGTAGGAGCGGGCAACGGTGGTTTAATGGCTGCCGCTTATGCCTGTAAAAATGGGCTGAAAACCCTGCTTTTGGAAAAACATAATTTACCTGGTGGTTCCGCAACATCTTTTAGACGAGGCCGTTTTGAGTTTGAAGCATCTCTTCACGAAATGGCAGAGGTTGGTACGGAAGAAAATCCAGGTATTGCCAGAAAAATCTTTGAAGAAGTTGGGGCTGATGTTAAATTTATTCGGGAAGAAACCGCTTATAGAGTAGTTTCTACAAAAGAAAATCTTTCTTTTGATGCAACATTTCCTTGCGACACAGAAGGCTTTTGTGATGAAATTGAACGACAGGTTCCAGGTTCTCGCCCATCGGTAAGAAAATATTTTGATATAATAGAAGAAGCGGTTGCAACAACAGGAAAACTGACTTCTCTAAAAATAAAACCATCCGACTTACCAAAAATCCTTGATGTGTTCCGATTGGTTTCTCATACTTCCGATGAAGTTATGGATTTGTGTGGTATTCCCAAAAAAGCCCAGCACATGATGACTATCTACTGGCCTTATATTGGTGAACCAACCGACCGTCTTGATGCCTTTTTTATGGGTGTTATTGATAATGTTTATTTAAAAGAAGGTGCGGCTATTCCTTCTATGTTTTCTCATGAGTTTTCTTTGGCTCTGGAAAGTATTATCCGTAAAAATGGTGGAGAAATCTGGTATAACAGTCCTGTTACCAACATCCTTGTAAAAAATCATAAGGCTTATGGCGTTGTGGTTGAAAAAGGTTCTGCGGGGCTTCCATCAAACAAAGAAGAAATCCATTCTGATTATGTAATTTGTAATTGTTTTCCAAATGATGTGTTTGGCAAAATGATGGATAAAGCAGAAGTTCCACTTATTGAACGAAAACGCATTAACGCTCGGGAAATTGCTCTTTCTTTTGTAATTGCTTATGTGGGTCTTAACAAATCGGCAGAAGAACTTGGTATAAAGGATTATACAATCTTTATGCTTTCCGATCCTGATTCGGCGGTTCAGTACAACGACAGTTTTGGATTGGGCGCAAAAGGTTGGGAAACGGCCAATTGTTTGAATGTTGCTATTCCAGAATGCACTCCAGAAGGAACTTGTCAGATGTGTTTTACAACTGCGGTTTATGGTGATGAGTGGGGAAAAATTGCCCCGGAAGATTATAAAAAAACCAAGATGGAAGTTGCGGAAAAGATGATAGACTTTTATGAAAAAACTATGGGAATTAGCATAAAACCTTACATCGAAGAAATTGAGGTGGCAACTCCAGTTACATTCAGTCGTTATTTAAATACGCCAAATGGTACTCCTTATGGATATCAGACTCATATGTGGGATGGAACTTTTATGCGCACAATGAATGTAAAAAAAGAGCATAGCATAAAAAATCTTAGATTCTGCGGGGCTCATACAGAAGGTTCCTTGGGTTACAATATGACTTATCATTCTGGAAGAAATGCCGTGATGGAAATTTTAAAAAAGAAGGGTAAGGTTAGGAAGTAAAAATGAAAAATAAAAATCCATTAAAGGCCTTGAATCCTTTTAAGTTTTTTTCTGTAGTTGGAGAAAGGGAAAACCGTTTTAAGAAAGGCAAAACTGATGAAATACCAGAGATTTATCCTGTAAATAAATTGAATCAGCGGCTGCATCCCCTTAGACAGTTTGTAAAAATTGTGGATGTCAGAGATAATGGCGGCGATTGCAAAACCTTTGTGCTTGCACCAAATGTTGAAAAAGGTACAAAGGAACTGGCTTATTTTTCTGCTGGAAAATATGTTTCGGTTTTTTTGGAAATTGAAGGTGTAAAGGTAAACAGAGCTTATTCTTTGTGTTCTGCTCCAAAAGATTCTCTTGGCGGCGAAAAAGGCATTTACGAAATTACCGTCAAAGGGGTTCAAGGTGGACTCGTTTCCCGATTCATTTTAGATACCTGGCAGATTGGTACAGAAGCAGTGGTTTCTGGCCCAGAAGGTAATTTTGAGTACATCGGCTTGCGGGATGCAAAAAATGTAATCTGTGTGGCTGGGGGAAGTGGTATTACACCATTTTTATCTATGGCAAAAGCTTTGGCTCATGGCGATGAAGATTTTAATATGCTTTTGCTTTATGGCAGCAGAAATGAAGAAAGCATTTTATTCAAGGCCCAGTTTGATGAATTGCAAAAAACTTGTAAAAAAATCAGGGTGGTGCATGTTTTAAGTGAAGAAGAAAAAACTGGCTACGAGCATGGATTTATTTCGGCAGACTTAATTTTAAAATATGCCAAAGAGTTGTGCGGAGCAGACGCTTTTGAAACTCAAGAGGCGAAAAATGGTATTTCTCCATATTCTGTATTCTTGTGTGGACCTCAGGCAATGTACAATTTTGTGGATAAAGAATTAGAAAAGCTTGGGCTTGAAAAAAAATATATTCGTCACGAAATGTTTGGCGAAGTTCATGGAAAGTCGGGTTTTGATGATGCACCAAAAAACTCTTTGGGGGAAATGCCTGCGGAAGTTCATATAAAAGTAAAGGTTCTTGATGAAATAAAAGAGGCAACCGGCAGCAGCGATGATACAATTCTTCAGATTTTGGAAAAGAACGGTATTGAAGTACCAAGCCGCTGTAGAAGTGGAGAATGTGGTTGGTGTCATAGTTACATAAAATCTGGTAAGGTTTATATTCCTGCCAAGCTGGATTTCCGGCGAAAAGCAGATGAAAAGTTTGGTTGGATTCATCCTTGCTGTAGTTTTGCACTTTCAGATTTAGAAATGGAAATTGCTCCAAGTAAATAAACTAACTCTATCTTTTGAGTTATGCAAAAAAATAAGGTGGTAAAAATGAAAAAGAACTTTGGAAAACAGACATATTTATATCCAATGCCAGTGCTGATTGTTGGAACTTACGATGAAAATGGTCATCCAGATGCTATGAATGCGGCTTGGGGTGGAATCCACGACACAAATCAGATTGGAATATGTTTGAGTGCAGAACATAAAACTGTTAAAAATCTTTTGAAAAGTAAGGTTTTTACAGTTTGTATTGCAGATGAAGCTCATGTAAAGGCTTGCGATTATGTGGGAATTGTTTCTGGAAATACTGTTCCTGACAAGTTTGAACGGGCTGGATTTACAGCAACTAAAGGTGAGTTTGTAAATGCTCCTGTAATCAATGAACTTCCTATGTGCCTTGAATGTGAGCTTGTTAGTTACGAAGAAGAAACAGGCTGTCTGGTTGGAAATATTATAAATGTCAGTGCGGATGAATCTGTTTTGACTGACGGAAAAATTGATGTTTCAAAATTAAAACCAATCACTTATGACCCAGTGAATCATAATTATGTAGGATTGGGCGCAATTGTTGGAAAAGCCTTTTCTGACGGAAAATTGATTTAGCGGCGCTGTACCAAAACCAGGCAGATTGGAGGAAAAATGTTTCATATCCTTGTGGTAGATGATGATAAAAATATTCGCAGATTGATTCAGGCGGTTCTTGAGTCTGCCAATTATTCTGTTTCTACAGCCTCCAATGGTGAAGAAGCTCTTGATGTGCTTGAAAAAGAAGTTGTGGATTTGGTGGTTTTGGATATAATGATGCCAAAAATGGACGGGTATCAGTTTACGGAAGTTATTCGTCAGCAAAAAAATGATTTGCCAATTCTTATGGTTTCTGCCAAGCAGCTTCCTTCCGATAAGCACAAGGGTTTTTTGGTGGGGACAGACGACTATATCACTAAGCCCATTGATGAAGAAGAAATGCTTTTGCGTATAAAAGCTCTTTTGCGTCGGGCAAAAATTGTTAGTGAGCATAAAATTACTATTGGCGAAGTTGTAATAGATTACGATTCTCTTACGGTTTCAAGAAATGGCGAAGTTCAGGAATTGCCACAAAAAGAGTTTATGCTTTTGTATAAACTTTTGTCTTATCCCGGAAAAATCTTTACACGAATCCAATTGATGGACGAAATCTGGGGAACGGAATCGGATACGGGCTGGGAAACTGTAACTGTTCATATTGGACGACTAAGAAAACGCTTTGAAGGTTGGGAAGAGTTTGAAATTGAATCTGTCCGGGGCTTAGGTTATAAGGCTGTAAAACATGGCGAAAAATAAGGAACAACGAAAATCACTGCTGGCTATTACTTTTTTACTTGCGGCAATTGTTTTGTTTACATTGATTTTGATTTTGGCGGTGATTTATCTGGTAATTGTAAAAACAACTTTTATTTCTCTTCTTTATTCAGATAAAGTTAATAAGGTTGGTATTTTAATTCTTCTTATTACCATCAGTCTTGTTATTGGTTATGCTTTGACCTTTGTTTTGGGACGATTGCTGTTAAAGCCGGTTAGAAAAATCCTGGACTGTATGGAAGCTTTGGCGTCTGGAAAATATGAATCCAGAATCAACTTTTCTGGACCTTTTGCTAAATACGATATGTTTTTGGATTTGTCCAACAGTTTTAACAAAATGGCCTACGAACTTCAGCATACGGAAATGGTCAGTAATGAGTTTATAAATAATTTTTCCCACGAACTTAAAACGCCTATCATGTCTATTGCGGGCTTTGTAAAATTACTGCGCCGTGGAAATCTTACTTTGGAACAACAAGATGAATATTTGAAAATCATAGAAGACGAATCTTTGCGTTTGTCAAAAATGGCCACTGGGATTCTGGATATTATGAAGGTTGAAAATCAGGCAATTTTGACTAATGTTACAACTTTTAATTTATCGGAACAGATTCGAACTTGTATGCTTCTGCTGGAAAATAAGTGGACAGATAGAAATATAGATATTCAGCTGGATTTTGATGAGTTTAATATTTCCGCAAATCAGGAGCTTTTAAAAGAAGTTTGGCTAAATCTGATTGACAATGCCATAAAATATACGCCCGATGGTGGCATTATTAAAATCGAAATAAAAGAAAAAAATGACGACACCATTATAACTGTAGGAAATACAGGCAGCGAAATTAAGCCAGATAATCAAAAGCGCATTTTTAATAAGTTTTATCAAGCCGACGAATCTCACGCATCTAGCGGTTATGGAATTGGTCTTGCTGTGGTAAAAAAAATTATAACACTTCACAATGGAAATATCTGTGTTTTAAGCGGTAATAACAAAACAGTTTTCATTGTTACTCTTCCAACAAAGCAATAATCATAATCTCCTTTTGTAGTTTATTTTCAGTTTATTATTATTTTGTATTTTAAACTCAGGAGGCTCTCAATGAAAGAATTTGATCAATTGTGTAAAGAATTCGAACAGTTGGATATTGTTTCCTACAATGCCTATTTAGCAGAGAAATCAGCGGCAGTAATTCCTGTTTTAAGTGATATTGCGGAAGATGGTGTTGTTGGAACTTCTATTTTCTTTTCATTTATTATGGGCGCAATTGCAGCAGACGGTAGATTTTCGGAAGAAGAATATGCTCTTATTTATCCTCTTCTACAAGTTTTCTTTGGTGATAGCATTGACTATGAAGAATGTAAAAAAGTGTTCAAAGCATTTAGAAAGGAAAACAAACAGTTGAAAAAGCTGGTGGATCAGATGGTTGATATTCTGGGACTTCTTTCTGAAGAATTGAAGGATGATATTGTAATCATTTGTATGATGATTTGTGCAATTGATGGAAAAATCAGCCAAAAAGAGAAGAAATGGATAAAGCAATTAATAGCTTAAATAATGCCCAAACCTCGGCTTGTTGTTGATTGCCCATTATATTTTTCATATCCAGTTAAAAAAGTTCAAACAGGATTTTATATCCAAAGACTATTAGGCTAAAAATCAGGATGTCTAAAGTATAGAAAGACATATCCTAAAGGAGTTTTAATTTATGAGAAAGGTAAAGGTTATTACAGATTCTTGTTCCGATTTAAACGTTGCATTGATGGAAAAGTACAATATTGACTATGCAAAAATGAACACTGTTTTTGAAGGTAAAGAAAGTCCAGCAGATTTGTCTTGGACACCAGATGATGTTCATTCATTCTACGAAAATATGCGCGCTGGAAAAAGATTTACAACAACACAGGTTCCTGTAGAAGAGTTCAGAACTGTATTTACAAAATATCTGGACCAGGGAATGGATATTGTTTACATCTCTTGTTCAATTAAACAGACAGGTTCAATCAACACAGCAATCGTTCTTTCAAAGAAACTTAAAGAAGAATATCCTGATGCCACAATTAAATGTGTAGACTCTTTTAATGCATGTATTGGTGAAGGTGCTGTTGCCATTGAAGCCGCAAAACTTGCCGCAGAAGGAAAATCAGCAGACGAAATTGAAGAATATGTAATCAAAATCAGAAAAACAATGAACGAGTTTGTAACAGTTCATACTTTGGATTACTTAAAAAGAGCTGGTCGTGTAAAGGCAACTTCTGCATTTTTTGGAAACCTTATGGGCGTAAAACCAATTCTTGTTGCTGATGTTGAAGGAAGCCAGGCCGCTTTTAAAAAGGTAAAAGGTCGCCAGACTTCAATTAAAGAAATTGTAACATTACTTAAAAATACCATCAAAAATCCTGAAGAACAGACAATTTATCTTGCTCATGCAGACTGTTCAGAAGTAGAAGTAAATCAGCTTAAAGACCTTATTAAACAGGAAGTTCCTTGCAAGGAAATTGAAACCCTTTACATTGGCCCAATTATTGGCGCTTCTGTAGGACCTGACGCAATTGGTGTTTGGGCATTTGGAGAGGCTGTTACATTCAAAGGTGGAGAGTAATAATGAGTTCTGAAAAACTTGACGGTATTCTTTTTACACAAATGATTCTTATGGGCGCTTCAAAGTTAAACGCCCATGCTCAGGAAATAAATAATTTGAATGTTTTCCCAATTCCAGATGGTGATACTGGCGACAATATGCTGCTCACTATGATGGGAGGAACAAAGACTGTAAAAGCCGAAGAGCCAAATCTTGGTGTTGCCGCTCAAAAAATCTCTTCGGGAATGTTGTTGGGAGCCCGAGGAAATTCCGGCGTAATTCTTTCTCAATTTTTTGATGGAATTGCAAAAGGTTTTGAAGGACTAGAGGCTGCCGATGTTTTGCAGGTGGGAAAAGCTTTTCAAAATGGTGTAAAACATGCTTACGAAGCAGTTGTAACTCCAACAGAAGGAACAATTCTTACAGTAGCAAAAGATGCAACCAATTTTGCATGTGAAAGCAATGCCGAAACAGTTCTTGAATTTATTGAAAATTTCATAAAAGAAGCAAAACTTTCTTTGGATAGAACACCTTCTTTGCTGCCAGTTCTTAAAAAAGCCGGAGTTGTAGATTCTGGTGGAGCAGGTTTAGTTTACATTATGGAAGGTTTAAAAGAAGGAGTGCTTGGAAATACCGAGGATGTTAACAATTTTATGGCAGAAAAACTCCATGAAACATCATCTCTGGCAGGAAACCAAAAACCAGACCTAGATTTATCAAAATTCACCGAAGACAGCGTGCTTGAATTTGGTTATTGTACCGAACTTTTACTTAGACTTCAGAATTCAAAATGCAATCCAAAAGATTTCAATGTGGATGTTATAAAAGAATTCCTGAATCCAATCGGAAATTCTATTGTAGTTTTCAAAACCGAATCAATTGTAAAACTTCATGTGCATACCATGACCCCAGACAAAGTTTTGGCCTTCTGTCAGCAGTTTGGAGAATTCCTTACAATAAAAATCGAAAATATGTCTCTTCAGCACAACAATCTTGGCGAAGATTCAGACCTAAAAGATGTGGAAGCCCCACTTCCGCCACCAAAAGAGCGAAAACCATTCAGCGTAGTTGCAGTAGCAGCTGGCGAAGGAATACAACAAATGTTCTTAGACAATGGCGCTGATTACATCGTAAATGGCGGACAGAGCATGAATCCATCATCCGAAGATTTTATACAAGCCTTCGACACCGTAAATGCAGACACAATCTTTGTACTCCCAAACAACGGTAATGTTATACTCTCCGCAAAACAAGCCGCCGGAATGTACAAAAAGTCAGAAGTTCGTGTTATAGAAAGTAAATCCATTGGCGACGGTTACGCCGCATTAACAATGATGGACACAACCACAGGAAAACCAGACGACATAGAAGAATCTATGAACTTTGCAATGGATGGCGTTTCCACCTACCAGATTTCACTTTGCGTTCGCGATGCAGAAATGGATGGCGTAAAACTCCACAATGGCGATTACATAGGTTTCTGCGGCAAAGAAATATTAGCTTCTTCCACAGAACGAAAAGATGTAGCCCTTAAAACTGTAGACAAAATGGATTTTACCGATCACGAAGTTTGCATTTTAATTCGTGGAGCCGACTCTTCCAGCGCAGAACGGGACGAAATCAAAAAATACATCGAAGAAAAACATCCTGGCACCGAGATTTACACAATAAACGGCAAACAGGATATTTATAGCTATATTTTAATAGTGGAATAATCCAAAAACAAATAAGCTTAGAATTTATTTTAAAAAGCTGTCTAATCACAATTACTA
>JAKSTL010000078.1 GCA_024402595.1 Treponema sp.
GAAGGAACTTTCCATTCAGATCCAATTACACATTGTATTAATCCTTGGGCAAAAGGACCTGATGGACATGAGGGAAATGATTGCTTTTTTGAGGCTTCATCTCCACGAAAAGTAATGGGTAAATATGTTTATATTTATTCAAAACGATACGATTCTCCTGTTCCAGAACTTGGTGTGACTGGCGAATGTAATGGTTTCCTTTCTTATATGGTTAGTGATAATCCTTTAGAAGGTTTTAAAGACGGTGGTGACATCAGTTTTAATGGTGGAGAAATCCTTTTCCTTGATGAAAACAACAAAAATCAGGGGACTATGACATACCGTTGGGGAAATAATCACGGAAGTTTGATGCAGATTGAAGGTCAGTGGTATATTTTCTATCATCGTCAGACTGGCAAAGATGAGTTTTCTCGTCAGGCAATGATTGAACCAGTTGATGTGGCAATGGATAAAAATGGTAAACTTTTTATTGGTAAAATTACTTATGAGAATGGTGAACCAGTAAAATCAGTTCCAGTAGAAATGACTTCTCAAGGTGTACAGGTTAATGGTTTAGACGCAAGAAAATGGATTTCTGCAGGATATGCGTGTCATCTTTTTGGTGGAGTAAAAGGCGGTACAAATGGTGGTGCTGATGGAGCTTATATAAAGGCGGTTTATGAGCAGAAAGAAGATGCAACAGCTCCAGTTGTAAATATTACAAGTAGTTTAACTGTTGGATTCAGATATTTGCAGTTCGGAATGAAATCGCCAAAAACAGTTACAGTTCAAGTGAATGCATTGGAAAATGTTACAATTAATGTGCGTTTAGATGATTTTAGAGGAAAATGTATTTCCACCATTCAGATGAACAAGGGTGAATCAGAAGGTTCAGTTAAACTTGATTCAGCAGTTATTGGAAAACACGCTGTTTATTTTGAGTTTTTAGCTTCTTCTGATACAACAAAAGGCACACCAATTGCTGAGTTCTTAAGGTTTACATTTGATTAACAAGTGGTGGTAAAAATGGGGCAGAAGGCATATTATCATTTACCAGGTTTGTTTGAGTTTTATGATTTATATAATGTTTTTCTGCCTATTTTTAGAGAGCATAGAGAATATTTTTACCAATGGTGTGAAATTGGCTCTATTTATGGCGCTCCAGCAGATTGTGTGTGGGGTGGGGGAAGAGTTGGTTTTGGAAATAATGCACCAGAGAAAGTCCTTTCTTTAATGAATGAATATGGCATTTCTGCCCGACTTACATTCAGTAATTCTTTGTTAGAAAAAAATCATCTTTTAGATAAAAAATGCAATAATCTTTGCAGATTGTTTAGTACTTTTGGTAAAAATAATGGAGTAATTGTTTATTCTGAATTGCTTTTGGATTATTTAAAAAATGAATATCCTGAGCTTTATTTTGTTTCTTCAACAACAAAGGTTCTTACAGATTTTACAGATTTTTTGGCAGAAGTAAAAAGAGAGGATTTTCGTTTTGTTGTTCCAGATTTTAGGTTAAACAAGGATTTTACTAATCTTCAAAAATTGACGCTGAAAGAAAAATCTAAGGTAGAGTTTTTGTGTAATGAATGTTGCTGGATTGGTTGCACGGACAGAAAAAAATGTTACGAAAATGTAAGTCGGAAAAACCTTGGAGAAGATTGTCCTGATCATCATTGCAAAGCGCCGCATGGAAATAAAGGTTATGTTTTTTCGGAAGCTATGAATAATCCAAGTTTTATAGGAATTGAGGATATTCAGAAGATTTATTTGCCGATGGGCTTTTCTAATTTTAAGCTGGAAGGACGAAGTCTTGGTAGTGCCATAATTTTGGAGTTTCTTTTATACTATTTAACTAAGCCTGAATACCATTTGAAGGTTCGTGAGAAAATCTATTTAGACAGTGCTTTGGATTTGTTCTAGTATTGCTAATCATTCAATGTTGAATAAAATATTTTGAGGTTGAAAAAGTATGGATTTGGAAGAAATAAAATTAAAGGTAAAAAGTGCGGTTCAGCAGGTAATTAATGCTCATCCATTGTCGGAAGGTTCTATTTTTGTAATAGGATGTTCTTCTAGCGAAATTGCTGGAGGAGTGATAGGGCATGCATCAAATGAAGAAATTGGAAAAATAGTATTTGCTGCGGCTAAAGAGGTTTGTGAGCAAAATAAAATATTTCTTGCGGCTCAATGTTGTGAACATTTAAATAGAGCTTTAGTTGTTGAAAAAACTTGTGCCGAAAAATATGGATATGATGAGGTTTGTGTAGTTCCTTGGTTAAAAGGGGGTGGTTCCTTTGCAACTGCAGCTTATAACGGATTTTCAAAGCCTGTTGTGGTGGAACATGTAAAGGCCTCCGCTGGAATGGATATTGGAAGTACGCTTATTGGAATGCACTTAAAGGATGTGGCAGTTCCTTTACGATTGGAAGAAAAGTTTATTGGAAATGCTTATGTCACTGCCGCATATACAAGACCAAAACTAATTGGCGGAGAAAGAGCAAGGTATAATTAAGCTGTTCCTGATGTTTTTACAGATATTCTTTTATAGTTGATCATTTCTAAATTTGATTTTGTATTTCTTCAGAAGGAAAAAAACTACCATTCCGAAAATAAAGGTATTGTTTTCTAAAAAGTGCGATGTTACCCTAGTTTTAATGATTATTTTAAGAAAAATAAGGGGCTGAAATGACGACTATTTACGAAACATCAAAAGATACAAATAATAGATTTTTAAAACTATCAGAGACTGAGCGACTTAATACAGATTTTCATGGCTATTCTGGAACCGTTGTGGTTGATAAAGCAAAGAAGTTTCAGACTTTTAAAGGATTTGGTGGTGCAATCACAGAGGCTGTTGGATATGTGCTTTCGAGACTTCCAGAGCAACTAAGAGCTTCTATTTTGGCCTCTTATTTTGATTCAAAAAATGGAAACGGTTATGTTTTTACACGAACTCATATGAACAGCTGCGATTTTGCATTAGGAAATTGGGCTTGTGTTGAAAAACAGGATGAAACTCTTAATAGTTTTTCTATGGAACAGACAAACAAATACATTACACCTTGTATTTTGGATGCAATCAAACTTACAGATGGCGCTTTGAATGTTATGGTTACACCTTGGTCGCCTCCAGCCTGGATGAAAACTAACAATGATATGAATCATGGTGGAAAACTGCTTGAAAAATACAAACAGCTTTGGGCTGATTATTATGTGCGTTTTCTTCAAGAGTTTAATAAGCTTGGAATTGAAGTTAAATACATCAGTATTCAAAATGAACCTGCCGCTGTTCAGACTTGGGATTCTTGTGAATATTCTGCAAAGGAAGAAGCTGAGTTTGCCGTAAATTATCTTTCGCCGGCTTTAAAAAATAATGGTTTTAATAATGTAAAGATTCTGGTTTGGGATCATAATCGGGAGATATTGAAAGAGAGATTTCTTGATTCTATGTCGGTTCCTGGAGCAGATAAAGTTATTGATGGGGCGGCTTATCATTGGTATTCGGGAGATCAGTATGGAGATGTTCAGTATATCTATGATAATTTTCCTGGTAAAGATTTGGTTTTTACGGAAGGTTGTGTTGAAGGTGGACCTAGACCTGGAGCTTGGTTTACTGGAGAGCGCTATGCACATAATATCATTAACGATTTGAATAGTGGTTGTAATGTCTGGATTGACTGGAATCTGGTGCTTGATATGCAGGGTGGTCCGAATCATGTGGGAAATTATTGTGATGCCCCTGTTCTTGCCGATGAAGTAAACAAAGTAGCAAATTATCAGAGTTCGTACTATTACATTGGACATTTTAGTCGATTTATAAAACCGGGAGCTGTTCGTCTTTCTACCAGTTATGATAATGGATGGATTCCGGCTTCTATTTCTGGGCGTGGCGATAATCTTTTGGAAAGTGTTGCTTTTGAAAATCCAGATGGAACAATTGTTTTTGTAATTACAAACCGTACAGAAGCGGATTTAAACTTTCATTTTAAGTTTGCAGATGATGAAAAGGCTGTGGTTTATAAAATCCCACCTCGTTCGATTCAGACTTATGTTTTTAAATAATTTGCTGTCTGCGTTTAATAATGCATAAATTATTGGTTTAAAAAGAGAATAGATTTTGCTCCTGTGTTTCATAAATAATTTGAATTAACTTCTGTTCGGATTTATACTGAATAAACAGGAGTCTTATAATGATTTTATGTTTTACAGGAACAGGAAATAGTCTTCATATTGCGGATGGACTTGCAAGACGACTTAATGATGAAGTTGTTTCTCTTAATAATGTGATTAAAAATAATCAGGAAAGAAAGTTTGTTTCAGAAAAACCGTTTGTAGTGGTGGCTCCAATTTATGCCTGGCGGTTACCTAGAATTATTGAAGAATTATTGCCAGCTTGCACTTTTGAAGGAAGTAAAGATATCTATTTTGTTCCAACCATGGGCTCGGAAACAGGTAAAGCGGATGAATATTGTGCAGAAATCTGTCGTGATATGGGGATGGAGTTTAAAGGTCTTTGTGGTGTTCCAATGCCAGATAATTATGTGGTTGCTTATAAAGTAGCTGATGATGAAAAGATAAAAACTATGCTTCAGGATGCCAAAGGGCGTATGGATTGCATAGCTCAGGCAATTAAATCTGGTATATCAATTCAAAAAACAGATAAAACTTCTTTTAGTGGAATAAAATCTGGAATTATCAATAAACTGTTTGTAAAGTTTGCAACCAGCGATAAAAACTACAAGGCTAATGATGAATGTATAAGCTGCGGATTATGTGAAATGGTTTGTCCTGTGAATAATATTCAGATGGAAAATGGAAAACCTGCTTTTAAAGGTAATTGTGTAGCCTGTTATTCTTGTATTCATAGATGTCCAAAAGCGGCAATCAATATTGGTAACAAGACTCAAGATAAGGGGCGCTATATTTGTCCAGAAAGTGTGGAATAAGAAGTAAATACAGCTAGCCCCTTTTTGTTATTTAGCAAATTATGCAATACCGTTTCTATCTCGGACAATTTCTCTGGCAATCATTACGGTGAAAGCGGCCATAAGAAGGCGATATCTGTTGTCGATTGTCCAGAAAATGAAGTTGTCAAAAATTAGGTTTTGGAGTGAAAGATTTAACCGTTTTGCAATTGCGCCTATCATTTTGCCATTTAGATAAACGGTGTGACCTGCGCCAAAATTATCCAAATCTTGTTTTACTTCAAAAAGTCCCATTTCTGTTTCCATTTTGAAAACATCTCGGCTGATGTTTGCCTTTTGTTCAAAATTGCCAATAAGTTTATTTTCATCATAAAAATCATAATGAGGCAGTACATGCAATATCTTTTTTTCGACTTTGAAAACTTCTTTTTGATTTTTTGAATCATAAAAATATAAGGTCTTTAATGGATATGTGCCTTTAATTTTATACAGTTCATTATTATCCATATCAGTCATTCTAAAATCTTGACCAGTTAATTTAAATTCTTCGGTAAATGCATAGGCTTTGGCATCTTTCCAGCTGATATTATCATTCCAGATAGCTTTTCCTGTTTTAAAATAATCTTGCATAATAGTATGCATTTGCGCTACGGAAAGATTGTTCATAAGATGAAAACATACAAGTTGATTTTTGGAAAGTTCTGATTCGTCAAATGTAAGTTTGTGGGCCTGAACTTCTGGAGTATTGATTTTTAAATCTTCCATGCCGGTGCCAGAAATATAACATTTGCCTCTTTTAAGATAGACATATACCAAATCATTATCTTTAAATGGTCCGTAAACCATAGATTGCTTAACATTCCAAGCGGCGCGGCCAATCCAAGGCTTTCCTAAAGGTGTATCAAGATTTTTAAAATCATTGTACATTTTTTCGAAGGTAATGCCATGGGTTTCTGATATACGCTTGATTTTTGTGAGATTGCTGTTATAGTCTTCATCGCTAGCACCGTGAATTACTGTTACTCCTAAAATGAGTACAACAGTTCCAACAAAAACACCAATAATGCTTTCGTAGCTAAAGAAAATCCAGATAATAAAACAAATGGATACTGCAACTATTGCCCATCCAAGAAGTTTTTTTAGAAACGTTTTCATTTGTTTTCTTCCTTTTTTTAATAAAAAATTATTTTTTTATTTTAGGCGAACTGAAGTCTGCGAAGGTATGGAGGGCAGCAACGCTGGTACGCAGTACCGACCGTAGGGGAGCCCGGAACACCGTTTTGTGGTTAAGAGTTCGCCCTAATGTATTATAATCCGAGCATTTTTGTTAAATCTTCCATTACTTGTGGAATGTTTAAACTTTGTGGACAAACTGATTGGCAGGCTCCGCAAGAAACACAAGCAGTAGGCCATTTTTCTTTTGGAAGCGCATTTAATGCCATCATTTGGCGCCAGTCTGCTCCGGTAACCATAGCTTCGTTGTAAAGAGACATCATCAGCGGAATATCAATTTCGTTTGGACAATGGCTTGTACAATAACGGCAGCTAGTACATGGTTGGATTTTTGGATTTACCATAGATTTTGCAAGCTGTTCAATGGCATTCATTTCCTCATTGTTTAATGGTTCGTCTGTTTGGAAAGTTGCAACATTCTGAGCCATTTGTTCAGGATTTGACATTCCAGAAAGGATTGTAAGAACGCCGGGAATGGTCTGAAGCCAGCGGAAAGCCATTTGGGTTGGTGTTACATTTGGACGAATCTTATTGATGGCGGCAAGTTCTGGTTCTGAAAGATTTGAAAGACGACCACCACGCAAAGGTTCCATTACCATAACAGGAATGCCGCGTTTGTTACATTCTTCAACTTTAAGTTTTGCTTCCTGGAAATTATAGTCTAAATAATTTAACTGAATCTGGCAGAACTCCATATTATCGCCATATTTTTCTAAAAAGCGAATAAATGTGTCAAATCGGGCATGAGTTGAAAAACCAAGATGTTTGATTTTGCCTTCTTCTTTCATTTTTGTCAGATAGTCGTAAATACGATATTTTGGGTCGAGGTAATAATCAATGTTCAATTCGTGAACATTATGGATATGATAAAAATCAAAATAATCTAAGCCTGTGCGTTCCAGTTGTTGAGCAAAAATCTCTTCAACTTTATTGATGTTGGCTAAATCGTAACCAGGGAACTTGTCTGCAATAAAATAACTGTTACGATCATATTTTCGTAGAGCTTTGCCAATTGCAACCTCTGATTTTCCATTATGATAACCCCAAGCGGTATCAAAATAGTTTACGCCATTATCAAAGGCAGTTTTTACCATTTTTTCAACAGCATCCTGGTCGATATTTTCATCGTTTCCATTGAGAACAGGAAGACGCATTGTACCAAATGCCAATTGTGAAATCTTAAGATTATTGAAATCCTTGTAAATCATTTTGTGCTACTCCTATAAAAATTGTTTATATTTTTTACTGATTATTGAATTAAAAGCTTGCTGTAGATTCTTTGAATCTGTTTTGCACAGGCCAAAGCATTTACATCATCTTCGGTTACTTCTTGTGATAATACTTTATTTAAAAAGTTTTCTGCGTAAGGTTCAATTATTTGTTCGAACACTATTTTTCTGGAAGTATTATCAATTGAATTATAAAAGCCTTTTAGAAAGTTGTTGAAAGAAAGATTGAGATCTGCTTTTTCAACCTTTTTTATTATTGTTTGGCAAAGATTTTTAAGTTCAGAGTTTGATGTTTTGCAAGTTTCTAGTGCAATTTCTGCCATATGTCCAAAAATGCCGTAGAAAAAATCATCGTTGTCAAAGTTTCCTAAATAGCAGTTTAAAAGAAGCCCTAATCGGGAGGCATTGTAATAATCTTCAACCACCATTTTCCCATCATCTGAGTTTGTATCTGTATTTTGGAGAGATACTTCAAGAAGATTCAGATATTCAAACACACTTTCCAGAATGATTTCCTGTTCCTTTTGAGAGCATTGTTCGACTATGTGAACTAAAATACTTTCATTAGTCAGTTCTTTTTTAAGTTCTTCGGTTTTGGCAAGTTCTTTTGTGATTTTTTCAAGAACAGCACCTGTTTTTTTATAAATCTCCAAGGATTCTGTATCTTTTGAATTATTGTAGTGCCTTTGATTATAAGCCTGATATTTTGCCAAAACAGACATTAAAAATCCAAGCGGACTTTTTTTGAACTCTTCGGTTGAATTGTTAATAGCTTCCATAATTTTAGCATAATGAAAAGAAACTGGAAATAAAAGGGGAAAGGGCGGAGAAATCCTAATTTTCTTTAATGACAAATATGGTTTTTTGTGTTTTAATTGGGCCGAAAAATGGGACTTGTGTGGCTAATTTGAAGATTTGGAAATAGAAAGCTTTTATGAAAATAAATATAAAAGATTGATAATAATAAGTGTATATAAGACTTGAGGAGGAAAAATGGAACTTCCAAAGATGATTATGTTTGATTTTGGGCAGACTTTGATAACAGAAAGCTTTGATGGCGTAAAAGGTACTTCTGCCGTTATGGAACATGCAGTTTCTAACAAGTTTGGTTATAGTCCAGAACAGATTCAGGAATATGTAATAAAAATTAATAAAGAGTTGGGGAGAAATAATAGAGATTTTGATTCTTTGCTCAGAGTGGAAGTGCCGAACTCTATGTTTCAACCATATTTGTATGAATCTTTGGGAATAGAAATGAATCTGACACCTGCCCAATTGGATAAAATATTTTGGTATGCGGCATCTCCTGGAGAACCTACGGAAGGTATTGGGGAGTTTTTGGATTTTTTAAAAAGCAAGAAGATTCGAACTGGAGTTATAAGTAATATTTGTTACGATCCTTCGGTGGTGAAACAACGGGTCTTTGAAACGGTACCAAACAATAATTTTGATTTTATTATCTGTAGCAGTGAATATATTTTCCGAAAACCAAGTCATCATATTTTTGAATTGGGCTTAATGAAGGCGGGGCTTGAAGCAAAAGATGTATGGTTTATTGGTGATAATTATGATTGCGATGTTCGTGGCTCCCGTGCTGTGGGAATTAAGCCTGTGTGGTATCAGGGAGCAATGAAGACGCCTGCTGTTATTCAGGATGATAGCGTTATGACTGTAAAATCTTGGAAGGAATTACAGACCAAAATGCTTGAATAAAAAAGGCAAGTAACGAAAAAATCACTACAAAAACGAAAAATCTAGGAATTGTTAATTTTTTGCTAGGTTTTATAATCAATATAGTTTTGAGGTGATTGTTATGAAGTTTTTTTCTGATAAAAAAATTATGGGTCGATTCTTTTTTTGCGGTGCTAGTTTGTTATTTTTAGTTAGTACTTTGAGTTGTGCATCTGCTCCAAAAAAAATTGAAGGCTGGACTTTAGTTTGGAGTGATGAGTTTAGTGGGAACAAACTTGATTCTACCAAATGGGATTATCAGATTGGAACTGGTAGCCAATATGGATTAAACGGTTGGGGAAATGACGAGCTTCAGTATTATACAGAAGAAAATGTTTCTGTAAAAAAGGGGAAATTGGTTATTGAAGCCAGAGCAGAAGAAAAAAATGGCATGAAATATACTTCTTCGCGAATCAGAACTTACAAGGATGATGGAACGATTCTTTATGCACCAACTTTTGGTCGTATAGAAGCTAGAATGCTCTTGCCTTCTGGAAATGGTATTTGGCCAGCTTTCTGGATGTTGCCAGCTACAGATAAATATGGTGTTTGGGCTTCTTCTGGCGAAATTGATATTTTGGAAGCAAAGGGGCGTTTGACAAATAGAACCTATGGAAATGTTCATTTTGGTCAACCTTGGCCTGGAAATAAATATACAGGCAGTATGTATAAGTTCCCTGATGATGGAAGCTTTGATGACGGATATCATACTTATGCGTTGGAATGGGAACCTGGCAGTTTGAAATGGTTTGTGGATGATAAGTGTTTTTATGAAACATCATCATGGTGGGCAATGGGCTTAGATGATGAAGAACCTTATGCTTATCCTGCACCTTTTGATGTACCGTTCTACATTGTTCTTAATCTTGCGGTTGGCGGTACTTTTGATGATTACAGAAAACCAAGTGATTATGAAGTTCCTGCTCAAATGCTGGTAGATTATGTTCGGGTTTATGAAAAGGATGGCGGTTATAATTATGATGTAAAGCGCCCAGTTCCTGAACAGGATACAAAAAAGTTTGAGAGTTTTAATAGAGGCCTTGGAAACGATTTTATTGCAGACAAAGCTTTTGACTCTGCCGATGTGGTAGGAATGATGAACAACACTATGGATAAAAATAGTGCTAACTGGTATTTCCTTACTTTAGGTGATTTTGGTGGAAAAGCAACGGGAACAAAAGAAGATGGAGCTTTTCATATTACTATGGAAAATTGTGGTGGAGAAGTTCATTCGGTTCAGTTGATTCAGCATCTTGGAATTGCAAAGGGGTATACTTATCAGATTATTTTTGATGCAAAGGCTTCGGAAAATCGTAGTATGGCTGTAAAGTTGGGTGGCGATGATGATAATAAATGGGCTATTTATTCTTCTCAGTATTCACCAAAGCTTACAACAGAATATCAGACATTTAAGTACCGATTTACGATGGAAGATGAATCTGACTCTCAAGCCAGACTGGAGTTTAATGTGGGATTGAATCCTGCGGATGTTTGGATAAAAAATGTAAAGGTTTTGAGGGTTGAGGATTAAAAAGGGCTCCTAATTAGTTAGTTATATATGGTGGTTCAATCTCTCTTTATGAGTCTCTCAAGCCACCATGGGCGTATTGGTCATTTAGGTAAAACTAGATGCTCAATACGCCTTTTTTATTTCTTTTGAAAGGAATAATCAGTTTTCCTGGTGGCAATCCTTATGGAAGAATATGTCCTGCGGCAAGATAAAGTTGATACCATTCTTCGTGATTTAGAACGATTTCGCTTCCTTGAATAATTTCTTTTAAACGGTCTGCACTTGTGGTTCCAGCAATAACCTGCATTTGAGCTGGATGGCGGGTTATCCATGCTGTGGAAATTGCGGTTGTGGAAACATTGTATTTATCTGCAAGTTCTTCTAAAGCTTTGTTTAATTCTGGGAACTTAGGACTTCCTAAAAAACAGCCCTGCCAATTTTCCATCTGAAATGGTGACCAGGCTTGAATTGTTATATCATTAAGTCGGGAATAATCCAAAACACTGCCGTCTCTATCTGCTGAACCATTGGATGTCATATTAACTTCAAGACCACTGGCAATCATATTTGAAACTGGAATGCTGAACTGCAACTGGTTGATAATTAAATCTTGTTTGACATATTTTTTGAGCAGTTCTATTTGCATAGGTTTGTGGTTAGAAACGCCAAAACGACGGACTTTTCCAGCGGACGAAAGTTCATCAAAGGCGGCGGCAACTTCTTCTGGCTCTACCAAGGCATCTGGACGATGAAGTAGGAGAATATCAAGATAATCGGTATTTAAGCGCTTAAGACTGCCATTAACCGCATTAATAATATAATCTTTTGTGAAGCAATAGTGAGGGTGTGGAGTTTTTGTGTTGATTCCACATTTTGACTGAATAATCAGCTGGTCGCGTTTGATAGAAGAATCTCCTTTTAGAGCTTGACCAAAAACTTCTTCAGATTTGCCTCCGCCGTAAATGTCTGCGTGGTCGAAAAAGTATGCATTCATTTCCAATGCCTGATGTATAAATGTATTCATTTCATCAGGAGTTTTTTCAGCAAGGCGCATACAACCTGGCACAACGGCTGGTACTTTTAAGTTGGTATTTCCAAGTTTTACTAATTTCATATAAACCTCTTTTTTTATTTTATGAATGAATTGGTCTGGGTGATAGAATGAAAATGTATAAAAATCTAAAAATAAATGCGGGAGTTTATTGATTTTGGGTAAGCTTTTTAATCTGTTCTCTAAATATTTTAGCGTGATAAGAGTTTGTTTTTATATTCCTTTGGTGAGCAGTTAGAAAACTTCTTAAAAGTTCGCAAAAAATTGGAATAATCATTAAAACCACAATCCAATGCTATTTGTGTTAAACTGGATTCTGTTAATAATAATTCCTTTGCCTTGATAATCCTTTTGTATAAAATGTATTCATAAACAGATTTATTTGAGTATTTTTTGAACTCGTGTGATAAGTAAGATTCTGACATATTAAAGTTTTTTCCTAATTCGGAAATGGAAATCTGTTCTGTGTAATGATGGTTTATGAAATGCAGAACTTTGTAGATGCTATTGTTGGTATTATTTTGATTGACGGGATTTGATTTTGTGGAAATTATTTTTTGAGCGATTTTGAGAATATTTAATAAAATGGAAAAATCTTCCAGAAGTGATGCTGTGTCTTGCGGGAGTTTATTTTCTTTGGTCGCAATTTTTTGTAAATCTTGAATTAGAGTAATTCCATCTTCTTGTGATAATTGTCTGGTAAAACATTTATTATTACAGGCTTCCTCAAAAAGAGTACATAAATCAATTATGTTGAATCCACATTTTCGTAAAGTTTCTGGTGATAAATATAAATAGCATCGTTCATAATTTACAAGATCTCTGTCGCAAACTAAACCATGCATGTGTAATGGCGGAATAATAATCATTTGGTAGGGGTTGAGTTCGAAGACTGTATCATCAACACAATATTGACGGCCTCCGTTTATATGAAGATACAATTCAAAATAATCATGAGCATGTAAGCCTTGAGAATGTAAACTTGGAGAAACTTCGTAGTGCGCCAAATAATCCATAAAAGTATAATAAAGCAGGAATAGCATATAAACAAGCAATATCTGCAGGGCAACCGCATTTTATAATTAGAGGCTTTTTAAAAAATTCCATTTATGATAA
>JAKSTL010000079.1 GCA_024402595.1 Treponema sp.
CAATAGAAGCATTAATAAAATTTTATAAAAAAAGCCACAAAATTAGTTTTGATACTTCAATCATATATTAAGTATTATCAATTTAAAATAAAACACCTTCCCATAAATAATTCAAACAAAAAAATATTCACCACAAAAATAGATTGTTATAATCATTGTTATATTAAATTAATTACATTTTTAGGAGATCACAAATGACATACGGTTACATTCGAGTTAGCACAGACAAGCAGACTGTTGAAAATCAGAGATTTGAAATTACAAATTATTCTGTTAAAGAGAAACTTACCATAGATGAATGGATTGAAGAAACCATCAGCGGCACAATTGATCCAGATAAACGGAATCTTGGAAAATTATTAAAAAAGGCAAAAAAAGGCGACATAATTATCTGTTCGGAACTGTCCCGTTTAGGACGCAATATGTTTATGATCATGTCCATTCTAAATACTTTAATGGCAAAAGAAATAATGGTTTACACTGTAAAAGAAGGTTATAAGCTTGGAGAAGATTTAACTTCAAAAGTACTGGCCTTTGCTTTTAGCATTTCCGCAGAAATTGAGCGCTCATTAATATCGCAAAGAACAAAAGAAGCCTTGCAAAGAAGCAAAGCAGAAGGAAAAGTTCTTGGTCATCCAAAAGGCAAATGTAACAGCCATTATAAACTTACAGGCAAAGAAGAAATCATTCAGGATATGTTAATTCAAGGATATTCAAAAAATTATATCTGTAAACTTCTGAATGTGTGCTATGTAACATTAAATACTTTTATAGAAAAAAATAAAATATACTATCCCCAAGATTAATCAAAAACTAAAAATCTGGCTCGCAAATTATGTGCATCATTTTTTTTGAAATTGGATGAAAAAAGCTGATTTCATAAGCATGTAGCAAAAGTCGTTCATTTTTTGAACATTTTCCATACAAAGAATCACCAATAATTGGCAGACCCAAACCTTTCTGGTAAGAACTAGCCAACCTTAATTGATGGGTTCTTCCAGTTAAGGGCGTAAACAAAACTCTTGTAGCACTTTTTTTAACACCCGTATCAGGATTTACATAAACTTCTGTGTTTAATTTTTCCCACAAAGTTATACCTTTTTTACCATTTACCTCATCATAAATCTGAAAAGGTCGATTATCCAAATCTACTCTAAAAGAAAGTTCAATTCTTCCAGATTGTTCACCTTTTTTTGGAGCCAATTCCCCCGCAGATTTGTTTATATTCCCATCCAAAAGAGCTATATATTTTTTCTGAACCAACTTTTGTTCAAACTGTGAACATAAATCTCTATGAACTTCTTCTGTAAGTGCCAGAATCAAAATACCAGAAGTTTCCATATCAAGCCGATGCACGGAAGGTTGTTCTATACAATTTGGGAAAAGCTTTTTTACACGCGAAACTGCACAATCCTGCTTATCTTCACCGCGTCCTGGTACAGACAATAATCCAGAAGGTTTATTGATTACTACAATTTGTTTATCCTGATAAAGAATCTCCAAACCTAAAATCCAAGGTAAAATAAAACCACAACGCTCATTGCACGGGGAATAAGATTTTCCATTTATTTTTTTAGCACTACTTTTCCCAAAAAACATTTCATCCATACTCAATGGCTGCAAATTGTGTTCAAAACAATAAGATAAAAGCTTTGGTGCACAACAATCTCCAGTTCCAGTAGGTGGCAATTTTCCATTATGAAAACTTATTATTTCTCTTAATGATATTTTTTCGTGATTAAAATTGTAAAAAGAGTATAAATCAAAAACTTGCGAAAGAGATTCATCGGTTAATTTAGTTCTTTCTAAAGACAGTTTTTCCAATTCATCCTTGTTTTCAGTAAGTTTTAAAGCTTTTATTTCTTCAGTAATTTTGTGGATTTGAAAATCATTTTTTGCAAGAGCGGCATTTATTTTATTTACATCGACAATTGGCGGGACAATTATGTGCAGCAAATTATTTTTATAATATGAAAAATTATTTTCCCAACTAACCAAAACAGAAATGCCACTTACAGCATGAAGAATAATCCTTTTCTCTCTTTCCTTATCCCAACAAACAAGGCACCCAACCATAATTCCATGATTTTTACGCTCTTCACTTTCTTGAGATAAATGATTTATTTGCAAAAAGCCCGACTCTATATCAGAAATAAAATCCTGACAAAAGTGTCGGGCAATATCTTGAGGAAAAGGTGGAAACATTAGTGCCAGTTTCTCATCTCAACAGTTTCATCAGCTTTAATTATAAAAACTATTGGCATATTTTTGGAAAAAAGCCCATTTTCTACAACTCCAACAATACTGTTGATTTTATCTTCCATTTCTGCAACATTAATTGGTTTTTCCCAAGTACAATCCAAAATCTGATTTCCATTATCTGTAATAACAGGACCACATTTTCTAACGCCTTCTCTGAGAACACATTTTGCACCAAGTTTATTCAATGCGTTTGTAACTGCAATTCTAGCATCGCCAATAATTTCTACAGGAACTGGGAACTTTGTACCAATAGTTTCTACTGCCTTAGTTGAATCTGCCACAACTACAAAAGTTTTTGAATTATATTCCACCAGTTTTTCTCGAACATGAGCAGCACCGCCGCCTTTAATGCAAAAACAATCTGGAGTAACTTCATCAGCACCATCAATTGCCAAATCCAGTTCACCGCCAATAATTTTATCATTCAAAGAATAAACTGGTATTCCCAAATCCTGACATGCATTTTGAGTCTGAAAACTTGTAACTACTGCTTTTATATCTTTTAAATCTCCATTCTGAATGTGTTCTGCCAGTCTTTTTACAGCAGGCATTGCAGTTGAACCTGTACCAAGCCCAATTTTCATTCCACTAAAGATTTTTCCTTTTTCAATTAAAGTATCAATTGCAGTATTTGCAACCAATATTTTCTGTTCACTTTGTGTCATATTTATACCTCGTTAAAAAATTGTATCAATTTCTGTGTTATCTTCAAAATCTTGACCAGTAAAAAGCTTGAACTGTGCATAAGCCTGATATTCCAGCATTTTATATCCGTTACAAACTCTACATCCTGCAAGAGACGCCCGTTTCATAACAGGTGTAATAGCAGGTTTGTAAATAACATCAAAAAGTAATTCATCACCTCTAAAATTGTAAAAATAAAGAGGATCATTTACTTCCCGCTGCTGATTATCATTTGTGACCATACCAACGGTTGTTGTTTGAATTATCAAAGTGGAATATTCATCCAATAAAGGTGCACAGGCAGGATTCAGTTCTGAATATTTGAAACCATATTTTTCTGCAATTTGTTTTGCATGAGAAAGATTTCTATTAAAAATACACACTCTAGCGCCCATCTGCCTTAAAACATAAGCAATGGCTTTAGCAACACCGCCTGCACCAATTAATGCAACTTTTTTATATTTTAAACGCATTGGACCTAAAAACTCTTCCAAAGCTCGTTTAAAACCATAAACATCTGTATTATAACCAATCCATTTTCCGTTTTTTCTAACAATGGTATTACAAGAACCCACTTGAAGCACATCGGCACTTTGATCATTTATATAATATAAAACAGATTCGTTATGAGGTGTTGTAATGGAAAGCCCATTTATTCCAACTTTTTCTGCAAAGTTTATTGCTTCTGAAACCATTTGAGAGCGCACAGGAAGATAAACCGCATCAATTCCATGCTTTTTATAACCTGAATTATGTATTTCTGGACTAGAGGTTCTGGCAATTGGCCATCCTGTAATCCCAAAAACTTTTGTATTTTTTGTAATAGATTTAAAATTGTAAAGATTGTTCAAAGTAACAGGATCAATATGCCCCCGCGAAAAAGGATTACCGCCCGTTTCTTCTGGCAAAGTATAAGTTAAAAATGAATCGGAATAAGCGGCCAATATTCTTGAAGGAAATCCTTCTTCCCCAAAAGCACAAAAAATGTGATCATAATCAACCATATTTTGACTTTGCTGAAAAATATTTGCCACATCAGAAAGATTTTTTGGCATAAAAGCAATTTTTGGTATTTCATAACCAGTTTTTCGCATAGAATCGCATTTTGCTTTAAGATTATAAACTGGTTCAGTTATACTATGACAGCTTCTAATAATCCTAACACCAAAGGCCATAGCCGCATCTTGAATACTAGGAATATGATAATCTTCTTCAAAATCTACATAGGCAAAGTTTTTTGCTTTATCCTGATTTGCATAAGCCATTGCCCGAGCAAAAAGATTTGTTCTAGAAAACTCACCGCTGGTAAAAAGCCCGCCATCAATATCGCGCCTGATTGTTAAAATACAAGGATGTCGAATCATAGAAGGAAATCGTCTTGTATACAATTGTTCATCCTCATTTAGATAATCAACTCTAAGCTCAACGATATCTACTAATTTTTCATATTTATTAACCAGCTTAACATTTTCTTCAAGAGTTTTGCCGGTTAATGTCATACATACCAATGGTTGACTCATATTTTCTACTCAACAAGTTTTCGTGAATTAACCTTATCTACAATCGACAGAACTAAAGTGGTTCCTCGTGGTACAATATATGGAATTGTAAGATTTCCACCAGGATGATTAAAGTTCAAAATTGTATAACCATCACCTTCTGAAGGAATTGCTTCCAGTTTCATTGGTACTGGATAAGGATATTCAGGAAGTTTTACTTGATATATTCCATAAACATTGTCATCATTTGCAGTAGATTTTGGCATTGCCATTTCAACTGTTACGCGAGTATAGTTTGGAACATATTCTGTTTCTATCTGCTGCTGATTTGTTACTGTACCAGGTTTTTCATCATCAGTTGCATCGTGAGAAGTAATATCAAATACAATTTTACTTCTAGCAATAGTCTGCAACAAATCGTTGATGCTCTGACCAATTACATAAGGGCGTCTTGTATTTTCGTAATTTGGACCACGGCTAACTACAAGTTGAACTGTAACTGGTTCGGAAATCTTAAATCCTTCTGGAGGATCCTGCTCAAGAATTGTTCCTGGCTCGCTCAGGTCTGGTTTATATTCAGGAGTTGCAAGAACAATTAAAGGCTTTTGCTGGCCTGCAAATAAAGTTTGTAAAGACATTTGAACTTCATCAATATTTTTACCTACATAGCTACCAATTTCATCAACAACAACACCACGGCTGATTACCAACGAAACTCTGGAATATCCTTTTACAATAGCACCCGCTTCTGGTTCCTGTTCAAGAATTAATCCTTCATCACCAGGAACATTGGAATAACGCAAATTAATTCGTGGATAAAGTTCTTTTACCTGCATTTCCAACAACGCTTCATCCCATTTTTTACCAACTACATTTGGTACTAAAACCTGTTCTGGACCTTTTACATAAAAGAAGAAAATACCCAGACAAGACATACCCATAATAATAATTGATGCTGCAAACACCACAATCAATGCAGGGATTGAATCTTGCAACTTGGCAAAAGATTCTGTTAGTGTAAGCCGTGTTCTTTTTGTCTTCTGTTTAGTTGGCTCGTCTGGAGTTTTTACATCGCTAGTTGCTTCTTGAGATTCAACATCTGGTGTTTCTTCCTGAGATTTTACTTCTGCTGTATTTTCTGCAATTTCTTCAACTTTTGCATTTTCTGTTTTTTCAGAAGCTGCAATTTCTTCAACTTTTGCATTTTCTGTATTTTCAGAAGCTGTAATTTCTGTAACATCATTATCTTGATTTTTTATAGAGTTTTCTTCATTCTTCTTATTTTTTTTCATAAAATCCCTTTATTCCCTATAATATAATACTATACTTTACAACAAAACGGTACCAACAAAATCTCTGGCACCATTCATAAAATCCTTGTAATTCATAGGATTCTTACCTTGACGCTGTAATTTTTTAAGAACCAGCACACCATCACAAACTTTTACAAGAATCCCCAATCCTTTATGATACAAAAAGACCTTTCCATTTGGCATTTCTTTTATAAAATCTATGGAAGGATTTTCCATTTGATTAACAATTGCAGATATTTTTTCTGTATCTTCAAAAGAAATAAAATCTGCCTGATGAATCTTTAAAGGCAAATTATTTTCTACACACCAACAACCAGGATCTGGATAATAAGCCCTTATTTTTGCTTCCGTATAGGCGCCGCTTGTAAGTTTTTCCAAAGTCTCTATTGAATCAGAAGAATCATTTTGCTGTTCAACAATAGATTTTTCCTGCAATACAGTTTCTACATTCCAAAAAATCTTGCCGTGAAGTTTTGTAATTATTCCTGTATAAGATGCTTCACCTTCTTGCACCTTTCCTTCTGGAAGACTGTTGTTTTGCGAAGCTTCTTTTAATAAATTACAAATAAGTTTTGCCCCAATTTCAGCAGATTTATTCAATAATTCTTCACCAGTCTCAGATAAATCCAAAGAAATAACTTCCTGGGAAAGAATATTTCCTTCATCCATTTTTGGTGCAAGTCTTTGAATTGTTGCCGCAGTTTGTTTATCTCTATTTAAAATTGCCGCGGGAACTGGAGTACAACCTCTATATTTTGGTAAAAGTGAGGGATGAAGATTTATACCACCCATTGGAAACAAAGCCATAAACTTTGGTCCAAAAATGTGTCCATAAGCAAAACTAACCAGCAAATCGCAGTTCAACGGTGATATTTCTTCACGAGCGGCAGCATCCAAATGTTCAGGCGTAAAAACTGGAATATTTTTTTCCAATGCAAAAGCCGCAACTGGTGTTGGAATCAGTTCTTTATGTCTGCCTTTTGCCGAAGGTGGATTAGAAAGAACACCCGCAATTTCAAATCCACAATCTTCCTGATTATTAAAGAGAATCTCTAATGTTTTTCTTGCCGCTTCTGGGCTACCCGCATATAAAATCTTCATTGTATTAAGTTATTTATTTTTCTTAGCTTCTTTGGCAGCAATTTTTGCCGCAATTTTTCTTGCTTTTGCTTCTTTTTCAGCTTGTTTTTTTGCAGCCCGTTCAGCGCGTTTTGCAAACTGTTCTTTAGTTTTTTCGGCAAAATCTTTATCACCACGATCAATAAATAAAACGCCATCTAAATGGTCATTTTCGTGTTGAATAATTCTTGCCAAAAGGCCATCTGCTTCCAAAGTAAAAGGCCTTCCATTTTCGTTCAAAGCCTGAACAGTTACTCGTACAGGTCGTCTTATTGTTTCATAAACCTGAGGAATGCTCAAACAACCTTCATCGTAATCAGAAAGTTCTTCCGAAGTTTTAATAATTTGTGGATTTATAAAAACTCTGCGAACATCATCATCTGCAATTAAAACAAACAATCTTAAGTTTTTTCCAACTTGAGGTCCCGCAAGACCAACCCCTTCCGCTTCAATCATTGTATCAAACATATCGTTTACAAGCTGACGGATTTCGTCGTTTACTTCCTGAACAGGCTGTGCTTTTTCTCTTAATATTTCTTCACCTAATTTTGTAATTTCTAAAACCATTTTCTAAACCTTTTACTTTATTGAATTCTTACTCTAGCGGCTCTTGCGTGACCAGCCAAACCTTCAGCATCACCTAAAAATCCTGAAGCCGCAGCGCTTTTTACAGTGCCCGATTTATTTCCTTGAGCCCGTAAAGTTGTAACTGTTTTTAAGAACATTCTTACACTTAAACCACCAGTAAACCGTGCAGAACCCGAAGTTGGCAAAGTATGATTCAATCCAGCAGCATAATCACCAAAAACTTCTGCGGAATAATGTCCAATGAACAAAGAACCATAATTATGAACTAATTTTTCAATTGAATCTCGCTTTTCACCTTCTTCAATTGCCAATTCCAAATGTTCAGGTGCTTTTTTATTAGCAACATCCGCCGCTTCTTCAAGAGAGTTTACCAGAATAATTTTTCCAAAATTATCAATACTCTGGCGAGCAATAGATTTAGTTGTTAAAGTTTCCAACTGTGTTTCAATTTCAGAAGCAACTTTTTCTGCAAGCCCCATACTGTCTGTAACAAGAATTGGTTGTGCAACAACATCGTGTTCTGCCTGTGCCAATAAATCTGCCGCAACCCAAGCAGGATTTGCCGAATCATCTGCAATAATCAAAACCTCTGTAGGTCCAGCAACCATATCAATGCCAACTGTGCCGTAAACCGCTTTTTTTGCAGAAGCCACAAACTTATTACCAGGTCCCACAATTACATCAACCTTTGGTATAGATTCTGTACCGTAAGCCATAGCACCAATAGCCTGAGAACCGCCCACCGCATAAACATGATTCACACCACAAATATAAGCAGCCGCCATAATACCTTCATCGGCATAAGGCTTTCCACCAAAATATGCTTTTCCAGGAATACCACTGGCAGTCTGTTCTGCAACATTTTTATCATCAGGATGAACTCTTGGAGGAGTACACATAATTACATTCTTTACACCCGCAGCAACCGCAGGAGTAACAGTCATAATAACTGTAGAAACTAAAGGAAATCGTCCCGCAGGAACATAACAACCAGCAGTTTCAACCGGAATAGTCTTTTGGCCCGTAAACAAACCAGGCTCCAGTTCAACTTCAAAATCAGTAAAAGTTTCCCGCTGCATTTTAGCAAACTTTAAAGCCAAATCATGAGAATAAACAATTGCATCATAAACATCGCGTTTTTTTAGCTTTAATTTTTCAGCCGCCGCCTTTAATTCTTCCTGTGGAATTTCAAAAACTTTCGGAACAGCCACATCAAACTTTGCACCATAAAGTCGTAACGCTGCATCGCCTCTTTTCTGAACTTCTTCCAGTACAGAGTTTACAACTTCATTAGATTCCACAAAGTTTCTGCCTTGAAAAAAATCTTTTTCCACATCCTTATATTCTTGAATCTTAATCATAAGTTTTCCTATTTTTATATAATAATTGTATTGCTAGTAAAATTACTTTTCCTTGTGGCGACGATCCAATTCATCATAAACATCCTGCCATGTAACCCCTTCTTTATACATAAGAACATTTACAAAATAAATTAAATCCGCAGCCTCCCAAATAACTTCATCCTTTCCTTCAGCTTCACAAAGTTCTTCGGCTTCTTCTTCTATCTTTTCCCGAACCCTTTTAGCATCAAGAGTAGCAGTGTAACTTCCTGGTTTAGGATTAGCAAATCTATCGGCAATAACATTGTAAAGTCGTCCCATAGAAGATTTTTCCTGTGGGTCAGAACCAAAGCAAGTCCATGCTCCTGTATGACAAGAAGGTCCCACTGGTAATACTGTAGCAAGAACACAATCTCTATCGCAATCAACTCGTAATTTAATAACTTCAAGGAAATTGCCACTAGTTTCGCCTTTTGTCCAAAGTTCATTTCTAGATCTACTCCAGAAAGTCAATTTTCCACATTCAAAAGTTTTATAGAATGCCTCTTTATTTGCAAATCCCTGCATTAAAACTTCGCCATTAAGACTCTGTGCAATCACGGGAATCAAAGGCATCTTTTCAAAATCCAAACAACCAATAAATGCATCCTTCAAAGCAACCTTGTTAGTGTACAAAGCCATCCCCAACTGAACATCACAATGCATTTTTTCCAGCTGAACAATTTCTTCCACCGACGAAACACCACCAGCCGCCACCACACGACAACTAACCGCATCTCTAAGCTGTTTTACATAATCAATATTAGTTCCCTGCATACAGCCTTCTTTTTCCACACAAGTGAACAAAAGTTCAGAACAATATTTTTCTGCCTGTTTAGCACCTTCAACCAATGGAATATCTACAGTTTCAGTCCAACCTTTAACCGCAATTTTACCATTTATGGCATCTACAGAAATTATAATTCTATCTTTTCCAATAGCCTTTACAAGTTCCTGCAAAAAATCATCATTCACAACAGATTCACCAGGTTCCGGATTCGACTTCCAAGCCGCAGAACCAATAATTACTTTTTCAGCACCCAAACTAATCAGTTCTTTTGCCCGCTTTACAGTTCTAATTCCACCACCAGTTCTAACATTTCCCTGATGCAAAAGTTTTTGAAGCAAAGGGGTATTCACAGTTTTTCCTCTAGCGTCAACATTTCCCAAGGCCGCATCCAAATCAATAACAGCAACCTCGCCATACATATTAAACTGTCTAATTAAAGAATCTGCATCGTCTCTCTGAAGCTGAAGTTCTTTTCCATTTTTAAGCTGAACAACATGTCCATTTTTCAAATCAATTGATGATATAACCATTCTTATATTTTACCAAATTTTGAACAGTTATACAAATAATTGTTTTTGCTTAGGGCGAAATCCCTTCAATTATCTACAATATTCTAACCACCTAACGGCCTTCCAGGGCTTACCTACGGACAGTACTCGCTTTTAGCTCGCACCCGCTTCGCGGCCCTTCCACGCCTTCGCAAATTAAATTTTTCTTATTTTTTTTAATAATTTTTTGTTATATTTTAATTTTACCCTCTATTTTAAACATTTTCCATTTCCCAAAACACTTAAAAAAAAATGGAGGATTTTTTTAAAATGAAAAAAATCGTAATGGGAATTGCTGCTATTACAATGGCAGCTTCTATGTTTGCTGCTAACTTTGCTGCCCGTGTTGTAATGGAAGGTAAAGTTGCAGACGGCACAATTGCCAAAGACAAAAAGGCAACTACTACTAACTTCTTAACATTGGATAAGAAGGATCAGAAGGATGCTGATGCTTTAGTAATTAGTACATCTGGAGACAAAGCTGGAGCTAACTTTCAGTTCTGGTACAACTATGCTGGTAATGATGCAGATCTTAAAGTAAGAAGCACAAACTTATGGTTCAAACCAGTTGATATGGTAAAAGTTACTGTAGGTGATGTTTCAGTTGGAACATACAAAGAAATGCTTGACTGGTGGAAAGTTGGTAAAGGTGAAGCAGCTGCTGATCACGTAGCTTGGGGATGGTCAGGATTCGCAACAGTTGAAGGTTCTGGTATCAGTGTTGAAGTAACACCAATCGATGGACTTTGGTTGAATGCTGGTGTTACAGCAGATACAGGTTCAGCATTTGCAACACTCAAGAAAGATGCAAATACTTATGCAGCTTATGGTGTAGGTGCAAAATATGCTATTCCAGGAATGCCAATGTCAGCAGCAATCACATGGCGTGATGCTGGTAAAGATGCAGAAAAAATCTTATCTGTAGGTGCTGAATATGGTAACATGTGGGCAGCTGGTTTCTATGGTTTCTTGAACATCCGTGCAAGATTCGAAAACATTGAATACGCTACAGTAAATGCAGATGCAAAACCAATGCCATTAGCATTGTCTTGGAAAACAGACAAGTCTGTTCTTTCTGCTGTTGTATTTGATAACTTTGTTAAATACTCAGTTGGAGCTTTCCAGGTACTCGGTCGTTTCCCTGTAACTGTTAGAACAACAAAAGATCTTACAGGTGATGCAAATGCTTCTGACTGGGGAAGAAAAGATCCATCTTGGATGTCTTATGAAGTTAAATGTTCTTATGCTCTCGGTCAGTTCACACCATACTTAGACATTGAAAACGACAATGCTATTACATTCGACGAAGGTTTGAAAGAATCTATCTTGAATATGACAGTAAAAGCTGCAACAACAGTTAATGTTGGTTCAGCAGCAATTGATGCTGGACTCCAGATTGCTGTTCCAAACAAAAAAGGTGCAAATCTTGGATGGTCTGTTCCTTTCAATGTAGCAGTTGCTTTCTAATTTCATAAATAGGAGAAAAAAAGAAATGAAAAAGATTTTAGCCGCAGTTTTTGCTGCATTCTTAACATTGTCAGTTTTCACTGCATGTACATACGAAGGAAATTATGCTTCTAAAGATCTTCCAAGTGCTGAAGTTGATTTATCAACAGCAAAAGTTGGATATGGACTTGAAATTGTAATGGATGGAGATAAAGCAAAAGCTGACCCTCTTACAATTACTGCTAGTGGATATTCACAGGCACAGGTTAAACTTCCTTACACAGGTTTCAAAAAAGCTACAATTAAAGTAGTAAAGATTACTGGTAAAACAACAATTGGTTTCTTACCAGCAGGTGCAAATCCATGGGATGGACGAATTGCTGGTGCTGATAAATATCAGGATACACCTGTAAAAGACGATGAAATCGTAGTTGATATTCCTGAAGGTGCTGCATTCATCACATTCGGTTCAAATGGTGCTGATTCAAAAATTGTTATTGAAGGAATCACAATTTCTGCTGAATAATTTTTAATAACAAACGGTAAGTTTTTAATATTAAAACTTAGCCGCAAGTTATAAAATAAAAAGGGCAACCTCTGCTATAGGGGTTGCCCTTTTTTAGTAATTATATATTAAGTATTAAAGTTTTAATTACTTAATGATAAGTACTTCTTTGATTGTAATTTTAGCAGTTGCATCACCGTTAGCACCAACAGTTACATAATCAACACCTGCAGGAACTGGAATAGAAATAATATCATCTTTTCCTGTTCCTTCAACATATTTGTCTGCACCAGCAACGCGTCCATCCCATCTTGCTCCACCTTTTGCGATGAAACCAAATGTAAGTTTTCCAGTTGCATTGTAAACGATTGTTACAGATTTAGCACCTGTAAAGTCAGCTTTAAGGGCAGCCTGTGTATAGCCACCTTCAGCAGCGATTGTAACAGAACCATCATCGTTAGCTTTGAAAGTAGAATCAGCTTCAGCTGTGTTTCCATAACCATTTTCGAATTTTTTAACATCCAATGCTACTTCTGGGTTAATATCACCTACTGAACAAGATGCGAATAATACTAAAGATGCAACTAAAACTGCTGCAATGTTTAATAATTTTTTCATTTTTT